>CAUVFI010000076.1:0-5029 GCA_963551055.1 uncultured Campylobacter sp.
TAATGTCGCAGGACTTCGTCACAGCGGCCAGGAGCTTGAGTTTTTACGCCTTAGTAAGGTTGCCTTTATTTTAGTTCTTTTAGCTGGCGTTAGCAGAGGAATTTTGGCTTATTTTTGGAGTGGCTTTTATATTCATTTGCCCGCAATGCTAATAGCGATCGCTTTTATATTTTGGCTCATAAATTTTTATGTGATCTTTAGAGATAACGATTTTAGCGATGATCCAGAGTAAGAAGCTATTAAAAATTTATTCATTAATTAAAAAGAGATTTTAAGTCTTTTTTGAAGTAAGTGGGTATATAATTTGCGATATTTATTATCAATATTATAAAAAGGATTCTTTATGAACAAACTTACTTCTGTTGCTTTAGCAGCTTCATTTTTTGCAGTTTCAGCTCTTGCATTTAGCGTAGAAGGTGAACCAAAGGTAACATTTACTGGTTATAAGCTAGCAAATAAAACAGCCGTACCAGGTACTTTTAAAACGATAAATTTTAAAAGTCAAGAAAATGCAAATTTTGCTGATTTTTTAAAGAGCTTTGAATTTAAGCTTGAGCCAAAAGATATCGACACAAAGCTGCCTGACCGCGATAAAAGGATTGGCATTATTTTCGATGGTAAGGCAGTAGATGGCAAGATCGTAGCAGTGAATGGCGATGATAAAGCCGGAGAAATGGATGTTGAGCTTAGCATAAATGGCAATTCAAAAATTTTTAAAACAAAATATGAAGTGCAAAATGGCAAGCTAGTAGCAAAATTTTCGGTTGATCTTGTAAATGATTTGAAGCTAAATGAGAGCTTTGATAAATTTGCCGCTGCCGCCAAACCATTTCATGGTGGAAAGAGCTATCCAGATGTAGATGTTGGCTTTGAAGCGGTGATAAAATAACTTTCAAATTCGGCGCCAGTAAGTTAGCTTGCGCCGAAGTTACCTCTTTATCCTAGTTTCTTATTTTGTGATGCCAAAAAATCGAAGATGACGGATTTTTCATACAAAAAGGTGGCAAGAATGAGAAATTTTATTTTAAAGATATCGACGAAATCGGCATCCGTGAGATAGACGTCAAGCGCAAAATCGACGTTTTAAACGTGAGATTTAAACGAGGCAAACTAGACCGCGAGGCAGCTGACGGTCTTATGCAGCCTATCGGCGACGATGATGCCGTGATATACGACAAATACGAACTCTCAAAGCACGAGATTTTTAAAATTTTAAAGCAGAAATTTGAGGCAATTAACGATGCAAAAAAATGAAATAGATAAAATAAAAGAAAAACTTATTCAGATTTTTAAAGACGAAAGTGCTATTTGCGCTACGATAAATGGTAAATGGGGCGTTGGGAAAACTTACTTTTGGCATAAATTTGCAGAAGACAATTCAAAAAAATTAAATAAAAGTTTCGTATATATTTCTTTATTCGGCAAGGATAGTATTAACCAGATAGTAAAGGAGATTATACTTCAAGCCTATAGGGCAAGTAAGGTTATATCTGAAGTTTCAGAGAAGGCTAAATATTTAAAATTTGATAAAATTTTAGATTCGGTTGTACCTACGCTCGGCTCAGCAATTATTGGGTGCATATCATTTTTTGAAAAGAAAGATTTCGAAAATATCGTAATTTGTTTTGATGATTTTGAAAGATTATCAAATAAATTAAGCATAAAAGATGTATTTGGATTAATATCGGAATTAAAAGAACAGAAAAACTGTCATATAGTTATGATTTTTAATGCTGAGGAATTAAAATTAGATGATATCAAAAGATATAAAGATAAAATCGTAGATTATGAATTTAACTATAATCCTACCGCTGAAAATACCTATAAAATTATAGAAGACAAACTTAAGGTTTTTAAGGATTATCCACTCGAATATTTTAAAAAACACAATATAAACAATATTAGGATTATGAAACGAGTAGTAACTGCGCTTAATGATTTTGGCTTTTTAGAAAAAGATTTAAAGGATTTTAAATATACTGAGCAAATTTTAGTAAAAGATATTATGGAAATAGCTACTATAAATGCCTTGAAATTAAATATGGATTTTAAGGAGCTTGATAAATATTCTTTTAAGTACTTTACTAATAATCTTAAAGATAACGAGAAAAATAAAGAGTTTGACGAGGTTATAGAATATGCTCAAAGAAATTACCTTGAGCCAAGTGACATAAGAGAGGAAATCATAAGCTATATAACAAAATCCATAACAGATGACAAAAAGATTAGAGATGTTATTAATGTCGTAAAATTTAAAGAAGATAAACTTAAAGAATTGAATGGGTATATGCATAGATTGTTATACGACTTTAAATTGGATGATGGAGAATATTGCAATAAAATAAGAGATTTTCTTGCTGACAATATTGATATGGTGTATGTTTTAGGGGTGAGTAATTTTATTTTCTATATAGAGTTTATCAAAGAACGACATCCGACACAAGCTGATGAATATCATAATTTTGCCATTAATATATTGAAGGGCATATTGGAAAATAATACTTACAATACCATTTTGCCGTATAATCCTGATATAGATAAAATTTTAGAATTTGACCCTGTATTAATAGAGTATGATGATAACTTGAGGGATATGTCTGATCAAGCAAAAGTTAGCTCAAAAGAAGGAATTCTAAATATTTTAAACAATAGAAACGAATATGAGTTCAAAATACTTGAAAAGGTTGACGATAAAATATTAAAAGACTTTATCTTATCTGACCGTGAATTCTGTTTTGGTATTGTTAGTTTTTTAAATAGCAATCTTTCTAGATATTCTGGATTTAAAAATTTGGTAAATAAGTTTATTGGAATTTTTGAGAGTATAAATTCTGATAAAAACGACATCAAATCCATCAAAATTTTAAATGAAATAAAAAGAAATCATAGTAAAAAATAAAAATTTTAGGCGAAAGTCGCCTAAAATTTTAGTCTATTTCATACCTCTCGCCCGGTTTCATTTCGATTATCTCCCACGGCAATCCCTGCTTATTTAGCTCGTCCATGAAAGGCTTGGCGTCGAAATTTTCCATGTTAAAGACGCCTTTTCCACTCCAGATGCCCTTTGCGACCATCATCGAGCCGATCATCGCAGGTACGCCCGTCGTGTAGCTCACCGCTTGCGCGCCCGTCTCGGCGAAGCAAGCCTCGTGGTCGCAGACGTTGTAGATATAGACCTGGCGCTCTTTGCCGTCTTTTAGGCCGCGGATCACGCAGCCGATGTTGGTTTTACCCTTCGTGTGAGGGCCGAGGCTTGCAGGATCAGGTAGCAAGGTCTTTAGAAACTGTATCGGCACGATTTTCACGCCGTTATGCTCGACCTCGTCTATGCGCAGCATCCCCACGTTTTCTAGACACTTCATGTGAGTTAGGTAGCTCTGTCCGAAGGTCATGAAAAAGCGGATTCGCTTTAGTCCTTTGATGTTTTTTACTAAGCTTTCAAGCTCCTCGTGGTAGAGCAAGTAGCTATCTTTGATGCCGACTTTTGGGTAGTCCCATTTAAACATTATCTCCATCGGCTCGGTCTCTTTCCACTCGCCACGCTCCCAGTAGCGACCCTTTGCGCTTACTTCTCGCAGGTTGATTTCGGGGTTGAAATTCGTCGCGAACGGATATCCGTGATCGCCTGCGTTGCAGTCTAGGATGTCGATCTCGTGGATCTCGTCAAAGAGATTTTGCTGTGCGTAGGCGCAAAATACGTTCGTCACGCCCGGATCAAAGCCGCTTCCCAGCAGCGCCATCGTGTTTGCGGCTTTAAACTCGCCGTCCTTCGCCCACTGCAGCTTGTATTCAAATTTTGCGGTGTCGGGGTGCTCGTAGTTTGCGGTGTCGATGTATGGGATGCCGGCGCGAGAGCACGCGTCCATGAGGGTTAGGTCTTGGTACGGCAGTGCGACGTTTAGCAGTAGCTCGGCGCCCGTTTTTTTAATTAAATTTACGACCGCATCGGTGTCGTCCGCATCGATCTGAGCGGTGCCAATTTGCACGCCTAGGCGGTCTTTGATAAACTTAGCGATCGCGTCGCACTTGCTTTTTGTGCGGCTAGCAAGGGTGATCTTACTAAAAACGTCCGCGTTCATCGCGCATTTTACGGTTGCGACTTGGCTCACGCCGCCCGCGCCTATGATTAAGATATTTGACATTTTTGGCTCCTTAAAATTTTAGTGATTTTAGCAAAGTTAATATAAATTTCTCACTTTAAAAGGTAAAATAAGGCAAAAATTTAAAGGTAAAAAGATGAAGAAAATTTTGCCATTTTTAGCGCCTATTTGCCTCTTTGCAAGTAGCTGTGACGAGCTAATACAAGAGAGTGTGAGGGAGTTTTATAAAAGCGATAGAAATTTGGAGAGAGCCATAAATTTAGCCGAGCAAGCGACTGATGTCTGCTTAAAAGAGGGCAACACCGAGCAGGCGATCACTTCGCTCATAAATAGCGCTAGCATTTGCATGGTAAATAAAGAGCCACAAAAGGCGTTAGAGCTCTCACAAAGAGCCCTAGAGCTTGCGGCAAACGTTAGCGACAAGCTGCTACTAGCTCGCTCTTATCATAGCCTAGGTGCGGCACAAAAGGCGCTAGGCAGATACGACGAAGCACTTGCTAATTTTCAAGAAGCTCTAAAAATTTATGACAACGCGCCAAATGCCCAAATGAACGACGAACTCATCTGTATAAAAGGCATCGCTAGCGCCTACTACCTAAAAAACGACTTTGACAAAGCCCACGAAAACCACCTTTTAGCGCTAAATTTACTTGATATCACGCCGGAGTTAAGCGGCAACGAGCTTGTGCGATCAGAGCTTTTAGTAGAGCTTGCTAACGACCTAGCAAAGCTTAATCAAAAGGACGAAGCTACCCAAAACTACAAAAAAGTGCTTGAAATTTTAAATGGAAAAGAGCAAAATCCTCGCGCACGGGATCTTTTAGAGCGAGCCAACAAAGGACTAAAAGAGCTTAACTAAAGTTTTTCTTTAGACTTTTTAGCACGAAATTTGCAAGCTCAAGTCCCTTTGAGCGGTGAGAAATTTTAAG
>CAUVFI010000077.1:0-5011 GCA_963551055.1 uncultured Campylobacter sp.
TAAAGCACCGGCACCATTCTAAATTTACCATCAGGCAGCATCGATTTATGATCTGCATAAAGAACCGGTGTGCCCGGATGATCTTCGTCTGGGCACGGCCAGCTTATGCCGCCTAGCTTATCTAGCCTATAGTAGCTAATACCGCCGAAAAATTTAGGCATTAATGCACGCACTTCGTTCCAAATTTCTTCCGCACTTAAAAAATCAAACCCTTCAAGTCCCATTCTTTGTGCGATATTGCAAACGACCTTCCAATCGGGCTCTACGCCGGGAGCCGGCTCGCTTGCCTTACGCGTGCGCTGGACGCGGCGGGAAGTGTTTAAAAAGGTGCCATCCTTCTCGCCCCAGCCGGCAGCAGGTAGTACGACATCGGCCTTCTGTGCGCTCTCGGTAAAGAAAAGATCCTGCACGATAAAGCAATCCAGATGGTGCGTTGCATGCACGAAGTGCTCCGTCCAAGGATCGCTCATTACGGGGTTTTCGCCGTAAACATAGAGCAGCTTCAGCTCGCCGCTATCCATCTTATCGGGAGCAATCGTAAGCTTAAAGCCTGGAGTCGGATTTAGCTCAAAGTGCCATACTCTGCGCGCTTGCTCCTGCGCATAAGCGGAATTTACCGCACCTGCAGGGATGACATTAGGCAGCGCGCCCATATCGCATGCACCCTGGACGTTGTTTTGACCGCGCAAAGGATTTACGCCCGCGCCTCTTTTGCCTAAATTTCCTGTCAAAATGGCTAAATTTGAAAGCGAAAATACGTTTGACGTACCGTCGCTAAACTGCGTGATACCCATCGTGTAGCAGATCGCCGCTGCGCCTGCTTTAGCATACATTCTAGCAGCTTCGATTACGAGCTCTTTTTTCACGCCGGTCTCGCGCTCGAAGCGCTCAGGCGTAAAGTCCTTAACCGCTTCTTTTAGATACTCGTAGCCGTGAGCGTAGTTTTTGATAAACTCGTCATCTTGCAAATTTTCAGCAATGATAACATTCATAATGGTATTTAGCGTCTTAATGTTCGCGCCCACCGGGATTTGCAAATAGATATCGGCTTTTTTCGCCATATCTGTGCGCTTCGGATCTACGACGATCATCTTGGCGCCGCGCTGAAGCCCGCGCTGCATCTGCATAGCGATGATCGGGTGACACTCGCTCGTGTTGGTGCCGATGAGCAAAAATACGTCCGTATCGGTAGCGAATTCGACCAAATCGTTCGTCATCGTTCCGTTTCCTAGCGTGTTGGCAAGACCTGCCACTGTAGGAGCGTGTCAAAGACGGGCGCAGTGATCGACGTTATTGCTACCCTGAGCGCGGAAAAATTTCTGAAAAACGTAGTTGTCTTCGTTATTTGAGCGCGCCGAGCTAAAGCCCATTATTGAGCTTGGGCCATATTTAGCGACGGTCTCTTTAAATTTAGACGCTACAAAATCGTAAGCCTCTTCAAAGCTTACCTCCTCAAGCTTACCGCTTCTATCAAATACTCCGTTTTTCTTACGGATCATAGGTTTGGCAAGGCGTTTTGGAGAGTTTACAAACTCCCAGCCGAACATCCCTTTTAAGCATAGCTCGCCGTCATTTACGTGGTGGGCCTGCGTAGGGCGCGCGTTTACGATCCTGCCGTCTTTTACGATAAGATCGATACCACAGCCGGTGCCGCAGTAAGGACAAGTCGTTTTGACAATCTTTTCTCTGGACTGCATAATATTCCTTTCAAGAATTTTGGTTTGCACGGCTATTATACTTTCTAGATTATAAAAGAATTTTTAAATTAGTGAATTTTTTTAAGCAAAATTTAAGCAATATGCAAATATCGCATATTAAATTGAATAGTTAAATTTTACGCTTTTGCCTCGGTAATGGCGGCGTTTTAGCGTAAAATTTATCGCTTATCGCAAAAGACGCTTTTTAAGCTAACTTTTATAATTTTAATAGAATTTTGAAATTATATTACGCTCCGTTTTATTTCAAAGCACGATTAAATTTTTATGAAATTTTAATGCTAATTTATCGGTATAATATATTAATTTAATTAAATGAAAATCTATATTAAAATTTATCAAAAACTCGCTATCCTGATAAAATTTGAGCCACTAAATTTAAAATTTATAAAATTATTATCTTATATCTGAAATCTATGTAGAAAAAACCTTGATTTTAATCTAGACTAAGCCGTTTTTTTATGCTATTATCCAACACGTTAATAGAAATTTACATTCTAAACGAAAGGTTAATCTCATGGATAGACGAGACTTTATAAAAAGCTCTGCGGCAGCGGCTGCCTGTAGCGTTGCGGGCATCAGCTTGCCTAGCAGTCTTAGTGCTGCGGACGAAGCCGAAAAAGGCTGGCGCTGGGACAAGGCGGCCTGTCGCTTCTGCGGCACCGGCTGTGGCATCATGGTAGCCACCAAAGACGGCAAGATCGTAGCGGTCAAAGGCGATCCGTTAGCGCCCGTAAATCGCGGTCTAAACTGCATCAAAGGCTATTTCAACGCCAAGATCATGTACGGCGCCGATCGCATTACCAAGCCTCTTTTGCGCGTAAATTCCAAGGGCGAATTCGACAAAAAGGGAAAATTTATCGAGATCAGCTGGCAAAGAGCGTTCGACGAAATGGAGAAGCATTTCAGACGCGCCTATAACGAAGGCGGTCCCGAGGGCTTTGCCGTACTTGGCAGCGGTCAATACACGATCCCGGAAGGCTATGCCGCAGCAAAGCTAGTAAAGGCGGGCTTTCGCTCCAATAATCTCGATCCTAATGCTCGCCAGTGCATGGCTAGCGCCGTCGTAGGCTTTATGCAAACCTTCGGTATCGACGAGCCTGCGGGCGTTTTCGACGATATCGAGCTAACCGATACCATCATCGCCTGGGGCGCAAATATGGCTGAGATGCACCCGATTCTTTGGTCTCGCGTCTCCGACCACAAGCTTCGCAACCCGGACCGCGTAAAAGTTATAAATCTCTCGACCTACTCTAGCCGCACTTCAAATATCGCCGATATCGAAATTATATTCCGTCCAAATACCGATCTTGCGATATGGAACTACATAGCAAGAGAGATCGTTTATAACCATCCAGAGATGATAGACGAAAAATTTATTAAAGAGCACTGCGTATTCGCTACCGGTCCAGTAGATATCGGTTATGGCCTACGAGAAGATATAAATCATAAAAAATACCGCAAGACCGAGCTTGACACAGCAGCTAAGCAAAAATCTAAAATTTTAAGCAAATCCGAGGGTGTTACCTTAGCATATCTAGGTATGAAAGAGGGCGACGTACTCGAAAACAAACACTCTGACAAATCGGATGCTCACTGGCTCATAAGCTTCGAGGAATTTAAAAAAGCGCTGGAGCCTTACACGTTAGAATTTGTAGCGCCTTTAGCTAAGGGTGACGAAAGTGAGGATTTAGAGGCATTCAAAACCAAACTTAAGCAGTTGGCAGATTATTATATAGAAAAAGATCGCAAAGTAGTAAGCTTTTGGACGATGGGCTTTAATCAGCACTCAAGAGGAACCTGGGTCAATGAGCAAAGCTACATGGTACATTTTCTTCTTGGCAAGCAAGCTAAGCCCGGCTGCGGAGCGTTTTCGCTTACCGGTCAGCCTAGCGCTTGCGGCACGGCTAGAGAGGTGGGCACGTTTTCTCACCGCCTACCTGCCGATATGGTTGTGGCAAATCCGGCACACAGAAAGGTTTCCGAAAAAATTTGGAAGCTTCCCGAGGGCACGATAAACCCAAAACCGGGTGCGCACTACGTGCAGGCTCTGCGCAATCTCGAAGATGGCAAGATAAAATGGATATGGGTACAGGTCAACAACCCGTGGCAGCAGATCGCCAACGCAAACCATTGGATCGCCGCGGCGCGCGAGATGGATAACTTCATCGTAGTAAGCGAGCCGTATCCGGGACTAAGCGCGAAGGTAGCCGATCTAATCCTGCCGACCGCGATGATCTACGAAAAATGGGGTGCATACGGCAATGCCGAGCGCAGAACTCAGTGGTGGAGACAGCAGGTCCTTCCTGTGGGCGATGCGATGAGCGATACGTGGCAGATGTTAGAGTTTTCCAAGCGCTTCAAACTCAAGGATTTCTGGGGCGAGGTTAAAGTGAATGATAAGCTTACGCTTCCAAACGTATTGGATAAAATTTCAGAATTCGGCTATACGCCAGAGACTACACTATTTGAAGTGCTCTTTGCAAACAAAGACGCTCAGGCTTTCGCGGCAAAAGATCCGATTATGGCAAGCTTCGATAACTCCGAAGTAAACGGCGACTCTCGCGGCGTAATCGGCAGCGACGGCAAAGAATTTAAAGGCTATGGCTTTTTCATCCAAAAATATCTCTGGGAAGAATACCGAAAATTCGGCACCGGTCACGGACACGATCTAGCTGATTTCGATACATATCACCGAGTGCGCGGTCTTAGATGGCCGGTAGTAGACGGCAAAGAGACACTTTGGCGCTTTAACGCTCAATACGATCCTTATGCTAAAAAAGCGGCTCCCGATAGCGACTTCGCTTTCTACGGTAACGCAAAGGCAGCGCTTCCTAGCGGCGATCTGAAATCCGCTACTTCTGGCGAAGAAAAAACAAGCCTTGCCAATAAAGCTAAAATTTTCTTCCGTCCGTATATGGATCCTGTAGAAGTGCCAAGCGAGGAGTATCCTTTCTGGTTATGTACGGGTCGCGTGTTAGAGCACTGGCATACGGGCACTATGACTATGCGCGTACCGGAGCTTTATCGCGCGGTGCCTGAGGCAAGATGCTATATGAACGAAGCCGACGGCGCCAAAATCGGCGTGCAACAAAACGAAATCGTCTGGATCGAGTCGCGCCGCGGCAAGGTCAAAGCGCGCGTGGACTTTCACGGACGTAACATTCCGCCGAAGGGACTTATTTTCGTGCCGTTTTTTGACGAGAAGGTTTATATCAACCGCGTAACGCTCGATCATACTTGTCCGCTTTCAAAAGAGACCGACTACAAAAAATGCGCGGTTAAAATTTACAAGG
>CAUVFI010000078.1:0-4947 GCA_963551055.1 uncultured Campylobacter sp.
CTCTGGCTCAGGATCCGGTTCGGACTGATCGGAAGGAGGCGGGATATTGGGCTCATCGGAGATATCGCCCTGCTTGGCATCATCCATTATGCTATCGATGGAAAAGGCTATCATATCGGGCATGCTAGGCGGCTTCGGTGCCGACGATAAAAGAGCAAAAACACCCACAGCGATGATGCAATGCAGCACCAAAGATACGATGAAACCTACTGCGCTATCTTTATTCATTGCTCTTTTTCGGTCACGATCGCAAATTTTTCATGGCCCGCCTTTTTTAGGACATCCATGATAGAAATGAAAGAGGAAAATTTCGAGTCTTTATCGTTTTTCAATACGACAAGATCGTTTTTATCGAGAGCGGCAATTTTTTTCTCAAGCTCATCCTCGCTTATTGCGACATCGTCTAGATAAATTTTAGATTCGCTATCCACTTTGATGGTAACTTTTTTATCCTCTTGCGGGTTTTGCGAGCTTGAAGAAGATGGAAGATTTACCTTAATATGCCCCTGCGCAATGAAAGTCGAGACACTAAGCACGATCGCTAACAGCACCAGCATAATGTCAATGAACGGAACGATATTTAGCCCGTCTCGTCTAGGGATGCTCATCTTTCTACCTCATCGTAGCGGTTTAGAAGCACATCTACCTTGCGGACGAAGCCGTTGTAGATGATGAGCGTAGGTACGGCGACGACTAGACCGGTAGCCGTAGCTTTAAGGGCAAGCGAGAGACCTTGCATGATAGCCTTGGTATCGATACCGCTTGCAGTACTCATATCAAAAAATGTGATCATAATGCCGATGACAGTACCTAAAAGACCGATGTACGGAGCATTTGAATAAACAATATAAAGTGTCGTTAAATTTTTTGTCAGAGCCTCTTCATATAGCGCCTTGCTTTTGTAATCGCTCGCCTTAACCTTCGAATAAAAAAGCAGCCTTTCGATAGTAAACCACACGACTAAAAAGCTCATAAATCCGAGGATCGCAAAGATAATGTAATCCACGTAATGCGCCAAAAATTCCATAATGCCCATAAGCTCTCCTTAAAAATTTTAAAAATTTTTATAAATTCAGCAAAGCACCTTGCCAAAAAAATGAGCGATTTTATCAAAAGTAGATTTAATTTTTACTAAAATTTTGATGATCGATATTTAAATTATATTTTATCATTTAGCTTTATTTAATGATAATAAAGCATTCGGTGATAGAATTTTAATGATTTTAAAATGTCTTGATAATTAATATAAAATAAAGGATTAATTTTATATTATTCGCCATTTTTTAATCTCATTATCATTTAGGAGTTTCGTATGAAAAAATTTCATCTGGCTTTGTCTTTGTGCGCGGTTCTTTGCTTAAGCGCACAAGCAGACGAGAAATCAAGCGCTACGGACGCGTCCAAAAGCAAGGATTCAAATACGCAAAGCCTAGGCGTAATCGAAGTTACTAGCGATTCTAGCACGCCTAGCACCGTGGATGATATCAAAATCAATACTCGCAACGCTACGCTCGTAAAAGACGTATTTCGCGACATCCCAGGCGTGTATGTGGGCGGCACCAACGGCATGAATCAAAAAATTTATATGCGCGGCGTGAGCGATCGCGGTCTAAATATCACGATTGACGGCGCGAAGCAAAACGGCAATACCTTTCATCACAACGCCGATTTACTAATCGATCCTGATCTTATCAAAGCCATAGAGGTCGATGTAGGCGCGCGCTCAGTCGTGAACGGCTCGGGCGCCTTGGGTGGCTCGGTAACTTTTAAGACTGTGGATGCCAACGACCTGCTCGAAGAGGGTCAGGATATAGGCGCCAAGCTCAAAGTGGGCTATACAAGCAATAACGAAGGCTATTCGCAAAGCGCGATGCTTTATGGCAGGGCGTTTGATAGCCTAGATATGCTTGCTGCGTTTAAGCACTACGGATACGGCTTCGGCGAATCCGGCAACGGCAAGCCTACGGGCGGCGACGGCAACGATATAAATTATTTATTAAAAGCGGGCTATAGCTTTTTGGATTTTCATAAAATTTCGCTCTCTACCGAGCATATGCAGTATAAAGGCTTGTATCCTTTGCGCCCGGAATTCGGCTCATGGCTAAACGGACAGCTGGATAACCGCAAATACGAGCGCGATACGCACACGATCAAATACACGTATAATCCAAGCGACCTGTTAGAGCTCGACATCACTGGATACTACACCAAGCATCAACGCATCGGATCAACTTCAACGAACGTAAAATGGGGCGTCGAGACCAAAGGCGGCAAAATCGGCGCTAAGAGTAAATTTGAAACGGGCGATCTGGCTCATACGTTGCGTTATGGCTTTGATTACTACCGCTCCGAAAACTACGTTAAGCCCGGCAATCTACGCCCCGAGAAGGTCGATAATTATAGCTTTTATATCGAGGATGCTATGCGCTACGGCGGGCTTACGGTAACTCCTGGCGTGCGCTACGAAAGGCACGAGCTAAAGACTTACAACGGCAGAGGTGCTAATATCTCTAGCTACAAATATAAATTCAACGAAGTAAGCCCCGCCTTGGCGCTTGATTACGAGATCGGCGCGGGATTTGGAGCGTTTGCAAGCTATGCGCGAGTATTTAGAGGACCTGACGTAATGGAGAGCATGATGGCTGCGGGTACTAGCCGCGGCAGACCACTAAGCTGGATGGCCAATGAAAATTTAAAGGCCACTACGGGTAACGCCTACGAAATAGGCGGTCGCTACAAAAGCGGGCTAGGAGAGAACTCCTCGGTAAGCCTAACCGCCAAGTACTTCAGGACGGAGTATAAAAATTTAATCGTAGATAACAATGCGGCGGGCGGAATCGTCGGCTGCCCGGGAGGCGCAGCAAATACTTTATGCAGGGCTAACGCAGGCGGTGCGGACATTGACGGCGTCGAGCTTTTCGCAAGATTAATATTAGATGATTTGAGCCTTGCTGCGGGTTACACACACCAGCACGTAGAATATAAAGACCGCGTACGCAGCGGCTCGGGCTATCTAAGCTCAAACATCATCGGCTACCGCGACTATGGCGATAAATATACCTTCAATGCCGAGTACGCAATCTCTGCGGCAGATCTACTGCTGGGCTATAACTTGCTCTTTTTCGACTCCAAAAACGTAGCCTCCGCAGCTAGCGACGAAAAAACAAAAGTGCCTAGCTACGCGGTTCACGATCTATATGTGACCTACGCTCCGGATAGCGGGCGATTTAAAGGGCTTGAGATCAACGCGGGCGTTTATAATCTCTTTGATAAAGCCTACGCGTCGCACTCGCAGCGCAGCGCCGATTTTACCGGAGATTCAAACGCTATCGACTGGGAGCCGGGACGAAATTTCAAGCTAAGCGTGGCGTATAAATTTTAAAGCTTACGCGAGATGACGGTACGAAATTTTGCACGCTAAAGCGGCGAAATTTTAAAAATTCAAGCCCTTGGAATTTCAAAATTCCAAGGGCTTTATAAATTTGAAATTCTTAGACTTAGAATTTCAAGCTTTTAAATCCTACTAACAGAAATTTTCTCGTAAAATTCTTGCGAATAGCAAAATTCTCATTCGCAATGAAATTCTAGCTTGCAGCGAAATCCCCAAAATTCAAAGCGATATCCGCAACGCTTCACATCCAAAGTTCCTTTATAATTTATAAGATTCCTCCCGCTTCAAGCGCCGTCCGTTTACTCTTCGTCGTTAAAATTCTGTTTTAAATTTTACTTAAAAGGAGAGCCTTTGTTAAATTCTACTAAAAACGCCATTCGCGGCGCATTTTGGACGAAACCGTTCATAGTTTTAGTGCTGCTTTTGCTGCTGTTAATTCCGCTAAGCTTTATCGATAATCTTACCTACTCCCGCTCCGAAACCAAGCAGCTCGCGCAGGATTCGATCCTCACGCCGGTGGGCGGCGAGCTGCAAATCCAGGGCCTTGCGATCGTAGTGCCCTACGCAGAGATAATCGAAGCGATAGACAAAAGCAACAACGAGCTCGTAAAAAGGCGCGTAGAGAAAAATTTCATCATCGTGCCTAAAAACTACTCTCTCGCGGCGGAGATCAACCCCACCTATCTAAAGCGCGGGATTTTTCGCGTTCCGATATATAACGGCGATTTTGCGCTTAAGGCGGACTTTGAGGCGATAAACTATACCGAGCTCGGCGTCGATCCTGCGCGGCTAAATTTCGACGAAGCCGTGCTAGTGCTCGGCGTAGGCAATCAAAAATCCTTCACCGCCTCCCCTGCTTTAAGCTTAAACGGCAAGGAGCTTAAGCAATATCACGGCAACACCGAAGCTAAAATTTTCGATCGAAGCCTAATCTACAAGCTCCCCGCTTCCGCGCTGTCGTCTGATTTTAGCATCAGCGGTACGCTTAAAATCCAAGGCGGCGAGGCGCTTCATCTAGCTCCGATCGCGCAAAATAGCCGTTTTGAAATTAGCTCTACTTGGGCATCGCCTAGCTTTGGCGGCGGCTTTATCGCCAAATCGCGCGAGGTAAGCGCTAGCGGTTTTAAAGCTTCGTGGGAAGTTACAGGCTTAGCCGCAGGCATTGCTCCTGCGTGGCTTGCAGATCAAGATGACCGCGTCGCTATGACGAACTGGCGCAGCAACGACGATAGAAATGACGCCGTAAGCATCGGCTTCATCGAGCCCGTGAACAACTACTCGCTGATTAAGCGCTGCACGGATTACGCTCTGTTATTTTTAGCGGTGCCATTTTTAGCGATCTTTTTGTGCGAGGTTTATACTCACGAGCGCATCCACCCGATCCAATATCTACTCATCGGGCTTGAGGACGTCGTTTTCTACCTGCTGGTACTTTCACTCTCCGAGCATATAGGCTTTGCGCTTAGCTATGCTGCTTCGGCGATCGCGGTAAGCGCGATAGTATTTTTCTACGCAAGCGCGATTTTCAAAGGCGCGCGCTGGGGCATTTTCATCAC
>CAUVFI010000079.1:0-4911 GCA_963551055.1 uncultured Campylobacter sp.
GCGTTTTTTGCCCCGCCGCTACTTCTTTTTGCGCTTAAAATTTCGATTGCGCGCGCGGTCTGCACAAGGCTTGCGGTATTAAATATCTTTGCGATTTTAAGCGCGTTAAGCCCCGCCATAGTCGGTAACTACGAGCTTGCAGGCGTAATATTTTTACGCGCGAATTTGATAATGGCGTTTGCGATTTTGCTATTTTACGGCAAGGATGAATATTTTTTCGCACGCGGATTTTACGGGCTCGGGCTCGGCGAAAAGCTAAGCTCTTTGGTGTATTGCTGCAGGCGATTCGTAAATTTTTTACGCTCGGATCTAGCGAGACTGCAAGCTCTTTTGCGGATGCGCGGATTTGTAGGGACGAGCGGAATTTTCACCTATAAAATTTATGCAAATTTAGTTGGAATCTTAGCGATTTCGGCGCTTGAGCAGGCAAGGAATTTAAGCATGGTAATGAACGCGCGAGGATTTTGCGGTAGGCTATTTTACGAGTGTCGCGAGGGCTTGAGGGTCTCGGAGGCCTCGTTTTTGGCGTTCGTGTTGGCGTGCGTATCTGTTAAAATCGGAGCTATCTTATGAGCTGTTCGCTTAAGGCGCTGGATTTAAGCGCTAAAAATGGCGAGCGAGAAATTTTTCGCGGCGTAAATTTGAGCGTAGGGCATAAGGAAAAAGTGGCGATCTTGGGCGCGAACGGGCAGGGCAAGACGAGTCTGCTTCAAATTTTAGGCGGCCTAAGGCAATGGGGCGAGGGCGAAATCGAGCTTTTCGGCGAGAAGCTTGAGTGTGCGGAGGATTTTATAAAATTTCGCCACGAGATTGGGTTTTTATTTCAAAACAGCGACGATCAATTTTTGTGCGCGAGCGTGTTTGAGGACGTCGCATTTAGCCTGCGTGCGCAAAATGAGCGGCTAAAACGAGCGCAAAATGCGGAGAAAAGGCGTGGAATTTTTTCTAAATTTTTTGGTCGTAATGCGCAAATTTTAAGGCAGGGCAACGAAAACGACCATCTAAAAAAGCTTGAAATTTTAAGCGAAGAGCAGATCGAGCGCAAGGTGCTTGAAACGCTACGGCGTTTAGGCATCGAACATCTGCGCGAGCGAGTGCCCTTTCATCTAAGCGGCGGCGAGAAAAAGCTGGTGGCGCTTGCGGGCGCGCTGGTGTGCGAGCCTAGGATACTGCTACTGGACGAGCCTACGACGGCGCTTGATGAGGCGATGCAGGAGCGCGTGGCGGGGATTTTGGCGGAGCTTGACGTAAGCGAGATCATCGTTTCGCACGATAAAAGCTTCATCGATAAAATCGCGGATAAAATCTATTATTTAAAATCTAACGGGCTGTATGAAAGTCCATGATAAAATCATAGATAAATTTATCGTTTAAAATCAAGAGGCTTGTATAAGTCCATAATGGCGACCCTTGCGGGATTTGAACCACGCGTTTTCGCACTGAGAATGCAACGTCCTGAGCCACTAGACGAAAAGGTCAAGAAGCCGCATTATAGCGACAAAAACAAAATTTTAGATAAAATACTAAATGTGGTGTCTTAATATGACTATGAATTTTTTGGAATTTTAAAGAACGACACAGTGCTTATTGAGCTACGTTATTTAGATTAAAATTTAAAGTGCGATGGATGTAATTTTAATTTTAGTCAATCGCACTTATTTTTGAGATAAATTTGGGATGTAAAATTTTATGATTTGGCTGAAATTTTATATACAAGACGGAGATTAGCCTATCTTTTCCATCGCCTTGTTTTTAAATGCTACGGGATTGGTGATATACGAGAAGCTAACCGCCGTTCCGCCGGTACCTCGTACCACTACGGTACCGCAGCCGAAAATTCTCCCAAGGACACCTTGCGCCACAGATAGGCTCTCGATTTTCTCGTATTTCAGCTCTACGGTGTCGCGGCTGACAAAGCCCGCTTTACCGATTATACGCTGATTTGTAATGGCAAGCTCGTTTGTTTTAAAAACAATCAATCCTTTAAGCAACGCCAGTATAAAAACTCCAAATAATATGACAAAAATTTCGTAATCACCTTTGCTAAATATAAGCAACGCAATGATTAAAAAAACAATAGCGGGAATGAAAACTGCCCAGTGAATTTTAGCTTTCGCAACTATCTCTTCACCTTTTAGAAGGTTAGACTATATGTAACCCATTAAATTATCCTTTAAAATAAATTTTGATTTTTATTATACCCCCCCCCCCCCCCATTCATCGCGGCTTAAATTTCATGCAGTGAGTCGTGTAATGGCGCGGATTGAATGATCGGAATTTGCGCGTAAATTTAGATTAAATTTTACTTTGTCGGCTGCGAAATTCGGTGCAAAATTTATGGTTAAATTCTGCGCACTAGGCTTTTAAAATTGTAAATTTAGCGGCACGAAACTGCCCAGCTTGAGCAGGGTGATCGCCCTATGCCGCATAAATTTTATCAAAGCCCCCGAAGTTTAGTGAAGCTCGCAGAGTAAATTTATAAATGCGCTAAATTTTATAGTCGCGCAATACGTTTGAAATTTTTAGTGCGCGATATGCAAACTCGCTACGCTTGAAGCACGCCTTTGCGAATATAGAATTTATTAGCGCAAAGTGCGAAAATCGGCTAGCGCGCAATGGGGCGAAATTAAAATTTAAACTCGCTAGCCTAAATTTGAAATTTTATAACCGCCCGCTCTAAAATCCGAGCGCTTTTTGAATCGCAAGCGTCTGCGCGACGACGTGCTCAAGCTGCTGTAAATTTAGCATATTCGGCCCATCTGATAGCGCGTGAGCGGGATCAGGGTGCGTTTCATAAAAAAAGCCGTCCACGCCCACGGCCGCTGCCGCTCGCGCGAGATATGGCACGAAACGCGAGTCGCCGCCGCTCGTAGCGCCGATACTGGGCATCTGCACGCTGTGGGTAGCGTCGAAAATCACCGGCGCAAACTCGCGCATAATCGGCAGCGAGCGCATATCGACGATCAAATTTCCGTAGCCGAAGGTACTGCCGCGCTCGGTGAGCCAAACGCCGTAACGGCGCGCCAGATCGTGCATCCCTTCGCCGCTTGGCCGCGAGGCGCTTTGCGCGGCACTTATCGAGCCGTCTTGCGCGTTGCAAGCATGAGAGAAGTTTGGCTGCGAGGTGCTTTGCGTTTCGCTTTTGTTATCGCTTTGCGCGGCACAAGGCGTCGCCGTACCTTTAGCGGCATTTTCGGCACCGCTTTTAGCGCCGTAAGTATGAATAAAATTTTGTGTGCCCGATTGTGCACCACAAGAATTTTGCGCGCCTAGCGCGGAAGAGCCGTTATTCGCACCGCTTCGGGCGCCGCTTTGCGCGCCGCAAATTTCGGCATCGTCGGAGCAGGCGCTGTTTTGAGCGGCGTTCGTACCGCTAGATGCCGCGCCGCTTTGCGGTGTATAAGCCCGTGCGCTGCGGGTTTGCAGCACCTTTTCGACGCTGTGTTTCATCGCCTGCGGTGATAAAAACTGACCTTTTTTGATGTTTACTATCGCTTGCGTGCTGGCTGCGGCGACGAGCAGGTCGGTTTGGCGGCACAAAAATGCAGGTATTTGCAGCACGTCGGCGACGCGCGCGGCGGGCTCTGCCTGGTAGCTTTCGTGGATGTCGGTTAAAATTTTATAGCCGAACTTCTCCTTTACTTCAGCTAAAATTTCGCAGCCGCGCTGCAATCCCGGGCCGCGGAAGCTTGAGATGCTTGTGCGGTTGGCTTTATCGAAGCTGCTTTTAAAGTAAAATTCCACCCCGTCCATTTCGTTAAATTTGCGTAAACTTTCCGCGACTTTCATTATCAGCTCGCGGCTTTCGATCACGCAGGGTCCTGCGATCAGTATCATAAAGTATCCTTTTTTAAAATTTGCGCGATTTTAGCGAAATTTTACTAACTCTTAATAGGGCTTGCCGAAAAATTTCTCGTAATGCTCATAAAAGCGTTTGTAGTAAGGGTTTGAGTAGCGTTTTCGCATGCCGTAGTTGTAGCACTCGATCGTGTCTTTGATATTTTTGTCTTTGGCGTTCCAACATTTGCGTAGGATCTTGGCGCATTTGGTGAGGTTGTACATCGGGTTGAATATATAATCTATCTCGTTTTGGCTGAAATTTACGGCGTTTAGCTGCCCGAGTCCCACGTCGATGCTAAAGCCATCCTCGTACAGGTACTTGGCGATCTGCACGGCGTAAATTTCGTTTGCCGGTATGATCGTAACGACCCATTTGCTGGAATTTAGGCTGTAGTTGCTCGTCTTGATGCGGATATTTTGATTGCGCAGGCCTGCAAAATAATCGGCATTTGCTTTATTTGTCAAAAAGGAGATCGTGTAAGGCTCGAAGTCGCTTTCGATTTTGACGATGGTGTATAAGATTTCAGGCTTTACCCCTTCATTTTGCGCTACTGCGGCGATGGCGTTTACGATCTCGTTCGGCGAGTAAGCGGGGGCTTGAAGCGCTAAAAACAGGGCGAAAACCAACTTTTTCATCTAAATTTACCGAGCCTTTGATAAAATTTTATGTCGCAAGTATAGCACAATTTCAGTCTTTTCATCATTGTTTAAGTGAAAATTAATCGTATTGGATATATAATCACATTTCTTTTTTAAACCCAAACGGTCGCTTAGCTCAGCTGGTAGAGCGCCACCCTTACAAGGTGGATGTCGCAGGTTCGATCCCTACAGCGACCACCATTTTGAAATCCTTGGATTTCATACTTCTTTAGCACTTGTACCGCAAGTGTGATTTTTGGTGCGACGGTAGTTCAGCTGGTTAGAATGCCGCCCTGTCACGGCGGAGGTCGTGGGTTCGAGCCCCATTCGTCGCGCCACTTCTTAGGATGTCTTGCTAGCTCAGTAGGTAGAGCATCTCACTTTTAATGAGGGGGTCGTTGGTTCGAATCCAACGCAGGACACCACTTTTAT
>CAUVFI010000080.1:0-4893 GCA_963551055.1 uncultured Campylobacter sp.
AAAATAGACATAGGTTTTGCGAAAAGGAATTTTTAGAAAATGAAATGATCGGTAGGAGGTCTTTTTAAGCCCGCCTGCGCGCCGGTTCGTAAAGACCGCGCCCTTATAGCCTCACGAGCGAAGCTATAAGGATTTTGGATGAATTCTGCGCGCGTAAATTTTACAAGCCTGCATAGAAATTTCGTGAGTTTGCGCAAATTTCGCGCCGCCTATTTTTTAGATTTTTCTAGCGCGGCGGCAAGGTCTGCTATGAGATCGTCCGAATTTTCGATGCCTATGGCTAGGCGCAGCAAATTTTGACTGATGCCGATGCGCTCTTGCAGCTCGCGCGGATAGCTCTCGTGCGTCATCGACGCAGGATGGCAGATCAGGCTCTCTACGCCGCCCAGGCTCACGGCTAGATCGAATAGCTCAAGGCTGCGCGCAAAGGTTTTATAGTCGTATTGCGGCTTAAGCACTAGCGAGATGACCGCTCCGATGCCGCTAGCTTGGCGATTTTGTATCTTTTTTTCGCTCTGAGAGTGTGAGCCTGCGAAATTTACCGCCTCTACCGCAGGATTGCTGCGTAAAAATTCTATTATCTTTAGCGTATTTTCGCTCTGGCGGTCGAAGCGCACGCTTAGCGTTTTAAGCCCGCGTATGAGCGAATACGCGTCGGTAGGTGATAGCGTCGCGCCCAGAGTGTTTTTCATAAACTGAATTCTTGCGGCAAGCTCGTCGTCATTCGTCGTAACGATGCCGGCGATCAGATCGGCATGCCCGCCTATGTATTTGGTCGCGCTATAAACCACGACATCTGCGCCGTGCTCTAGCGGGCGCTGATAATATGGGGTCAAAAAGGTATTATCCATAACCACGAGCGCGCCGTTTTTGTGCGCGAGCTCGCTGATGCGCTCAATATCGGTTACTCGCAAAAGCGGATTTGAGGGCGTTTCGATGAAGACCATTTTGACGTCGCTCGGAATTTCGGTGATCAAATTTAGATCGTCCACTAAGTCGTAATTGACCCCTTGATTTTTAAAAATCCCGCTTACGTAGCGATAGGTGCCGCCGTAAACGTTGTTATTTAGCAGCACGCGATCGCCGCTTTTAAGCAGCGCGAATGCAGCGCTCGTAGCCGCCATACCCGAGGCTAGCGCGAAGGCGTATTTGCTGCCTTCAAATTTTGCAAAAAGCTCCTCAAAGGCGTTGCGCGTAGGATTTGCGCCGCGCGAATAGGCGTATTTGCCGAAATCATCCAGGCTTTCTTGCACGAAGGTGCTGGCTAGATATATCGGCGGAATCACCGCGTTGTGGGGGTTGGACTTAGCCTCTATGCCCTTTACGATTAGGGTGTCTATTTTCATCTTTTCTCCTTAAAATTTAATGGATTTAAAAGCTCATCGCTCCGATAAATTTAGCTATGCGCTCATCGCTGCTATCGAAGAATTCCTCTGCGTCGCCGTCGAATGCGATAACTCCGCCGTCTAAGAATAAAATTCTATCTGCGATCTTGCGCGCAAAGCCCATATTGTGCGTGACGATGATAAGCGAGCGATCCTCTGCGGCAAGCTCGGCGATAGTCTTTAGCACCTGTGCCTCAAGCTCGGGATCAAGCGCGCTCGTAGGCTCATCCAGCAGCAAAAACTCAGGCTGCATCGCAAGCGCCCGCGCGATCGCCACGCGCTGGCTCTGACCGCCGGAGAGGCGAGCCGGATACGCGCCAGCTTTATCCGCCATGCCGACTTTTTTTAGTAGAGCCATTGCATTTGCCTCGGCAAGCTCGCGTGGCTGCTTTAGCACGTGTACGGGTGCTTCGATGACGTTTTGCAAGACGTTGAGGTGCGGAAAGAGATTGAAGCTTTGAAAAACCATGCCCGTATGCGCGCGGAATGGATGATATTCGCTTGTTTTATGCTGAGCGTCGAAATTTATCTTAAACTCGCCTAGCTGTAGCTCGCCGCCGCTTGGAATTTCGAGCAGATTTATGCAGCGCAGCATCGTGGATTTGCCGGAGCCGGAGCTTCCTAAAATCACTGTCGTTTGCCCGTCGCGAAATTCTAAGCTTAGCCCATTTAGCACGACGTGATCGCCGAAGCGCTTAGTTAAGTTCGTAAATTTTATCATCACACGAACCTTGAAAATCGTCGCTCTAGCTTGGATTGTAAGAACGTAAGAAGGGTACAGACTGCTAGATAAAATAGCGCCGCCAGCACGTATAACGTAAGCGGATCGAATGCCCGTGCAGCGATACGTTGAGCGACCATAAACATATCGACCATCGTAATCGAGGCTACGAGCGAAGTGTCTTTAAGCGTAGAGATAAATATATTTGATAGCGGCGGCAGCGATATGCGCGCTGCTTGCGGAGCGATAATGCGGCGCAGAATTTGAGCGTAGCTCATGCCTAAAGAGGTAGCCGCCTCCCATTGCCCCTTTGGCACTGATAGGATCGCAGCTCGCACCGCCTCTGAAGCGTAAGCGCCGATATTGAGGCTAAAGGTAATGATCGCAGCAGCCCAAACATCAAGTGTGATTCCAACGATTGGAAGTCCGAAATAGACGATAAAAAGCTGCACCAAAAGCGGAGTGCCGCGAAAAATCCAAATATAAATTTCGCTTAGCTGCTTTAAAATTTTAAAATTTGCGATGCGTGCGACCGCCGTCAGTACCGCAAGCACAAGCCCTAGTAGAAATGAGATTATCGTAAGCGGGATCGTAACTTGCAGCAGAGCTAGCGCCATCGGCTCTAGCGAGCTGCTAACAAGCTCTAGAATTCTGCTTGTTTCGTTCATTCACTCACATCTTTGCCGAAATATTTAAGCGAAATTTCTTTTAGCTTGCCTTCGGCTTTGAGTTCGTTTAAGGCTTTGCTGATTTGATCTGCGAGCTCTTTATTGCCCTTTTGCACGATTGCGGCGCTATAATCGACATCTTTTAGCTTTGCAGCGATCTTAATCGGAGCATCCGGGCGCTGCTTTAAAAAGTCGTAAAATACGGTATTGTCGCGCACGACGGTATCTACGCGGCGAGCGATCAGCAGTTCCATACTTTTAGCGAAACTATCGACGGTTACGTTTTGCGCGCCGTATTTTTTAGCGACTTGCGCCCAGTTACTGGTAGCGGAGTCTGCATTTTTCTTGCCTTTTAAATCCTCGAAGCTTTTAATGTCGTTGTTATCTTTATGCACGATGATAGCTCCGTAAACGACGGTGTAGGGCACAGAATACTCATATTTTTTCTTGCGCTCGTCAGTGATGCTTACTTGATTAAACACAGCGTCTGCTTTGCCTGCATCAAATGCTGCAAGCATCGCATCCCAAGGCGCGGTTAGAAATTCTATTTTTAGACCAAGCTTTTCGGCGACTGCGCGCGCGACATCTACGTCGTATCCTACGAGCTCATTTTTGTCGTTATAATACGAAAATGGCGAAAAGGTGCCTTCCGTAGCCACTTTAAGCGTACCTTCGCGTAGTGTTTTAGAGTTTGCGCCGCATATTAAAAGCGCGCACGCAAGCAAAGTTTTTATTAAATTTTTCATAATTCCTCCAAAATTTTATGAGCGAAATTTAAAATGCAAAATTCCGCTCAGCTAAGTTTAAAATTCCACGCTTCAACTAAACGGTCGTAGAATTTACTCCGTAATGTCTTTGCCGAAATATTTAAGTGAAATTTCTTTCAGCACGCCTTTTTGCTTTAGCGATTTTAGCGCGGAATTTATCTGCGCCGTCAGCTCGTCGTCCTTTTTAAGCAGCACGGCGGAATAGATCGGCTCATTGCCTTGAGCTGCGATCTTTAGCGGGGCGTTCGGGCGCTGCTTCATATAGTCGAAAAATGTGATGTTGTCGTTGATCGTAGCGTCTGCGCGACGAGCTATGATGAGCTCCACGCCCTTGCTAAATCCATCTGCTGTAACGATCTCGGCGCCGTAGCTGCGTGCCATGTCAGCCCAGTTACTGGTAGCGGAGTGGACGCTTTTTTTGCCTTTAAGATCCGCAAAACTCTTAATCCCTTCGTTATCAGCTCGCACTACTAGCGCAGCATAAGCCACAGTATAAGGCTCGCTGAAATTATATTTTTTCTTGCGCTCCTGCGTGATGCTTACTTGATTCATCGCTATGTCCGCTTTGCCTGCGTCAAATGCCGCGAGCATCGCATCCCACGGCGCGGTTAAAAATTCCGCTTTTAGCCCTAGCTCTTTTGCTAGTGCGCGAGCGATATCGACATCAAAGCCGGTAAGATTATTTTTATCGTCATAGAAAGAATACGGCGAGTAAGTCCCCTCCGTGGCTATTACGAGCGTACCCTCTTTAAGCGTCTTAGCGCTTAGGGTGGCGGTGATCAGCGCTGTTGCGAGCAGGGCTTTAAATATTTTCATTGAATCTCCTTGGAATTTAGCTATCGCTCGCGCTGCGAGCAGATGCGCGATTATATCGTGCGGAATATATAATTTTTATTAAAAATTCTAAATTTTAGTAAGACGTGATACAAAATTTCGCCTGTATGGTAAAGCTTTAGCGTCATATATTTTTAAAATTTTAACAGAGGTGATTTATAAAATTTCAAGTTTATTAGGTAAAAGTATCACAGAAGGAATTCAGCCTGCGATACAAAATAAGATTTGCAAGTATTTCGAGGCGATTTTTTGAGTTAGAAGCTAAAATTTTGCGCAAGCTAGACTTCTGCTTGCAGTTGCGAGCGCAAGAGAAGCAAAATTTCTCTCAAAAGCGCTCGCAAGATGAGCCTTTTGAAAAAGACGAGTCGCTAACGAATTTGCCCGCCTCCGCGGACGACGTATTTATAGGTCGTAAGCTCCCTCACCCCCATCGGCCCTCTGGCGTGCAGCTTTTGCGTGCTGATGCCGATCTCGCCGCCGAATCCAAACTCGCTGCCGTCGCTAAAGCGCGTCGAGGC
>CAUVFI010000081.1:0-4836 GCA_963551055.1 uncultured Campylobacter sp.
TAGGAAGCTCAATGCTCTCCCAAATTCTAGTTTTAAAATAATCCTTTGCGAGGCGATCTTCCTCATCCGTCTTATGCACCGTAAATAAAAATTTAAACAATCTAGTATCTGCCATAAGACGAATTTTTTCTATTAAATTCCCAGGATACAGCTGAGCCTCATCAAGCAAAATAACGACCTGCTCTACCGCCCCTACGTTAGTAGAAATTCCAAATCTCTCTCTGTAAACCCGCATAAAATTCTCATAATTATCAATGGGCTCACTAGGAGTGGAATGAAAAATCTGCGAATAAAGCTCTAAGAAAAATTCTTTCTCATCAAAAAACGGCTGCGGCACAAATACGACTCTTACCTTTTTTTCAAGATCGACCTTGATTTTATTAAGCAAAAATGTCTTGCCGCAACCCGGTTTGCCGTAAAAAAGTATAAGTTTTAACGGCTTTTGCAAAGCATTTAAAATTTTATGATATGCAAGGGTCGATTTATCGAGATTAACGAAGTCCGAGACTTCGTTATCCTCAATAAATATCTCCTTGATCGCCGTATAATTATTACTCATTTTCGTAGATAGATTTTGAGTAACCTAGCTCTTTAAGCGAAGTAGCAAGCGGCGCGCCGGTATTGTCGATGATATGTGGAGTTACTACGAAGATTAGCTCCGACGTGCTCAAAACATCGGCAGTACTTTTGAAAAGATTTCCGATTAGCGGAATTTCAGCTAGCACAGGCACCCTAGTGTTATTCTTGGACTTAGTTGCGCCGATTAAACCGCCTAAAATTACAGTATCTCCATCATCTACCCAAACTACACTCGAGAGTTTCTTTTGCAAGGTATCAGGTGCGATATCTCTTCTGCCATTCTCTCTCCTTACATTATCTTCAGCATATTTAAGAGAACTTAAAGATGGATTGATTCGTAGCATAATCCTATTATCATCTGAAATTTCAGGCAAGATATTCAAAAGAATACCTACAAAGATCGAATACTGATCATCCGACTGAGTATCTCCGCCTTGATAATCACCTGTAGTAGTAGATTTTAATACGTAGTTAATGGTATCACCTACAGAGATAATAGCAGGCTGATTATTCATCGTAGTTACTTTAGGGCTTGAAATAATCTTGGTTTTACCTTTAGTCTCTAGGAAGTTAATCAAACCGTCGATATTAAAATTTAGATTAGCCCCTATCGTCCAAGTTCCGTGAGTATCGCTAGCCTTTCCTCTATTTCCGTTATCTATGTGATATCCTGAAAGCTTAGTCGGATCTCCACCTACATAGGTATTAAATCCTAGTTGAAATTTACTCCAATCAATACCGGTAGTGTATTCGTTATTTAGCTCGACAGATATGATATTTACGTCTAGCAAGACTTGGCGACTAAGGCGTTTTTGCATACCGCTTAGATATCTATCTACGCGAGCTATCTGAGACTTCATAGCAGTAACGGTTACTAAACCGGCATTTTGATTTATAATAGGAGCGACTGCGACGTATTTTTCGGTACCGTTATTTAAAACAGAGGTGATTTCCTCGCTAATCTTCTCCCAAAAATCAAATTTCTCTTTGGTAGTGATCTTATTATCTTCTTTATTTTCTTTATCGTCGCTATCATCCACTTTCGTAGGTGCGGAATCGACAGAAGATTTAGTAACAGCAGTGCCTTCTCTAATAGAAGTGATGTAATCCACTTTAAAAGTCCTAGTCTCTAGCGCTGAAATTTTTAATATGCCATGAGAATACTCATAGCTTAGATTATTCTCTTTTATGAGTAGATCTAAAACTTCGCGTAAAGAAAGGTCTTTGATGCTTACGCCTTGCAGTGGCTTACTCATCTCCTCTTGAGCGATAGCATCTTTTGCTACCACTGAAAAGCGGCACATATCGGATAGCTGAGTTAGCATCTCATTTAGCGTAACGGTATCGTTAATCTTGATATTTAGCGCCTTCCTATCGCAGTTACCTGTAGTTGCGGGAGCGGCATATAGACTAGTAGCCGTAACAGACAAAGCAAGCATAGCAGCTATGCTAAGCTTTTTACTTATATGTAATAATGACATTTTGACTTCCTTGTTTTAGTGTTAGTTCGACTTTATTTTCATCGTCGTTGGTAATAATAACGCTATTGCCCGTTATTTGCACGATCTTATATGAGCCTACATATTCGCCCAAACCATACCACTTATCGTTTAGCTTAACCTTATCGCCCATAATACCTACTAGCTGATAACCTAGATCCACCTGCTGATTAGCTTCTCTAGGTGCATTAGCTTCTTTAGGATAAAACGGATCTTGCAAAGAAGCTATCTGCTCATCACTAAGACCTACTCTAGGCTTACTAAGATCATCAAATATCGCATCGTACTTAGCTTTATAGGCTCCATTACTAGGCGCCACCGTCTGATTATTATCTACAGCAAATAGAGCAGTAGAAAGTAGCAAAGAGCATAAAATTAACTTTTTCATTAGTAATTTACTCCCCAGATAGATATACCGATGCTTCCACCGATTTTGCCATTTTTAGTGGCATTGATATCCATCTTATTTACATCTACGATCATCTCCGATTGTTCGATAAGGTTGATATACCTAAGGACGTTCGAAAATGCTCCTTCAAATTTCACATCTATATCCAGCAAAGCCTCAGGCTGAAAAATTTGTTTGATGCTAGGCTCTCTTCTATCGCTGTGAATAGCGTAAATTTTAATATTATTATTCTCTGCGATCGTTGAGAGGCTATCCATAAACTTAGCCCAGTTCTTTTCATTATAGGTAAGCTTTGAAATTTCTTTTAGCTTACCGTCTAGATACCCACGCTCTTCAATGATATTGTTAAGGTTGGTTCTAGCACCATTGAGGATATTGCGTTTATTATTAACAAAAGCATCAGGATCACCGCCAAAAAACTCGTTATACTCTCTTTGTGCGCCTTCAAGCTTAGTCGTGGCAGTACTTAGATTTGTTTCGCTCTCCTCTAAATACGGATCGGCTTGCTGACTTAAAATAAAGTAAGCTACCAAACCCACAAACAACAAAGCTATGTAAAAATAGTTATTTGCACTATTTCCCTTGGAGGCGAACCATTGATCAAGTTGATCTAATGAACTTTTCTTTTTCATTATCTAACCTCCACACTGATATTGCTATCGTAAAAGACGGTTTTATTACCCTCTTGTAGCGCGATTGTTTTAGTATCCACGCCATACACCTCTTTTTTACTGATATCCTCTAAAAGCTCGGTCATCTGCTTATCGTTTTTGGTGCGCACCTGAACAGTCAGAGTCCTATTCTCATCACCGATCCTAACCATATTGCCCTTATTTTTAACGACCATATTGGTTAGCTCAAAAATAGAAACACCCTTCATAGCGTAATTATTTTTCTTATCTAAGATGGCATTAATTAGTTTGCGCCTGTCGTTAAGCTCCTTACCACTCTTAGCAGCCTGGGCATTTACCTCTTTAGTCTCTTTATCCAAACGCGCACTTTCATCTCTAGCGGGACCCATCTTTTCCTCTAAACCTTTATATTCGCTAGTTTTATCATCAGCTACCATATTATTATAATAGCCGTAGCCAAAATTATACGCAGGATACGCAGCCCCAAGTAAGCAGCCTAGCAACATATAGCCTATCAGCTTGCCGGTTGATCTTTGGGTCAAAGGCGGAGGTCTCATAAACGGTGAGTAGTTGTGATCATCGTCTTTGGTAACTAAATAATCTTGACCTACCAAGAACATCAAAATATCTAGCTGAGTGAGCGGATAATCTTTTGCGTTGATTGCAACGTTAAAATTAAAATCCTTGTATCTTAGCTTTAGATTATTTTCTACGAAAACCTCGATCGCAGGAATTTTACCGATATCCGTTCCGATATAGACGTTTTGAATATTGACGTTGTAAATTTTACTAATACCGTTCAACACGTCGTTGATGTAGTAAAACATATCGTCAAAAATTTGGATCATATAATCGCGTTCGGTCGGATTTTCTAAATTTACTCCCTGTTTGGAGAGCAGCCTATAAAAGCTCTCTTCATCGACCCTGCTACCGACTAGCTCGACATATTTTTCATGCAAGAATTTTAGGTTGTATCTTACTTGACGGGATTGAAAATATTCGCCGTTTTGATACACTACCAAAAACGCATCGTCGCGCTGCAAGTAGATGAAGCAGTCGATTCCGTCGCGAGTTAGGACGCCTCTATTATACAAGCCCTCGTATAAAAACGGAGCCATAGCCACATAGTCGATGTAGTTCGTCCTAGCGGCGATCGCATCGAATTCTGAAGTGAGTTTGGCATTATCTACGACGAAGACATTGAAAATTCTATCATCGCCGCCAGCACCTATTACCTCACTATAGGTGATTTTGTAATCCAAAGCGGTGTCAAGCCCCAGCTCCTCATACACCTTAACGACGATCGCATCTAAAAGATCCGCGTCCTCTACCGATCTGCTTATCTCGACCGTCGCAGTCATTATATCCTTATACGGAATATATGAGACGTAAGTTTCCTTCGCACGATTTGCTTTTGAGAAGTCGTGCTCGAAAACTTCATTCTCACTTAGACCGAATATGGTTTGCGTGACTTTGTTAATCGCAACAATCGAACTAGCATTTTTACTATTCTTTGCCATAACACTCCACTTCCAAATGAAATTTTCTACGCTGCTAATACTAATAGAAATAAAATAAAATGTCAATAGATAAAATCGGTTTTTACCCTAAATTCGTCATTTTTCCAGCTTTTTTTTACAAAAACTGTTAATTTTAAGTAAATTTTGACCTTAGAAAAATTTGAAATTAACTTTTTGGCTCGAATTCCGATCCGCTT
>CAUVFI010000082.1:0-4793 GCA_963551055.1 uncultured Campylobacter sp.
GCGCAGGTGTGCGACGCGCTGGGCGTGCCGTTTTGCGTGCTGCGCGCGATAAGCGACGAGGCGGGACACAAAGCGGAGTTCGATTTTGACGAGTTTATGGTAAAAAGCGCGCAAACGAGCGCAAATTTCGTCCTAAAAATGATCGAAAGGTTATGATAAACCTCTCCAAAAAACTACTTCGCCGCGTCGGACAAACCAACGCCAAATACAAGATGTTCGAGCGCGGCGATAAAATTTTACTAGCTCTTAGCGGCGGCAAAGACAGTATGAGTTTGGCGCACGTGCTGAAGCACTTTCAAAGCGTAAGCCCGCTAGATTGGGAGTTTCGAGCCGTCACCGTTACTTACGGTATCGGCGAGGATCTGCGCGAGATAAGCGCGCATTTTAAAGAGCACGAGATCCCCTATGAGATAATCGATACTAAAATTTTTGAATTCGGCAAGGAAAAGATCCGCGCGAACACCACGTTTTGCAGCTTTTGCTCGCGTATGAGGCGCGGATACATCTACTCCTACGCGCTTGAGCACGGCTTTAATAAGATCGCCATCGCCCACCACCTCGACGACGCCGCGGAGAGCTTTTTTATGAATTTTACCTTCAACGGCGCGCTGCGCACCCTCGCTCCGCGCTATGTCGCCGAAAACGGGCTTGTGATCATCCGCCCGTTCATTCTCGCGCGCGAGCGCCAAATCGCCGCCTGCGCCAGAGATAACGAGCTTCCGATCATGCGCGAGGAGGAGGTCTGTCCCGCGAGACAATACGGCGGCAAGGAACCCACCGCTCGCGCCGCTACAAAGGAGCTTTTGGCGCAGTATGAAAAAGCTCATCCGAGGTTTTTTATCAGCCTGCAAGCCGCCTTTGCCAACATCCACAAAGAGACCTTTTTCGAGCCTAAATTTTAAAATTTTAAGCGGTTTGCACTCCCTCGCTCAAACGAATTCAAAGCGCCCAGTTCTTGCGATAACATGAGTTTGGTGCGCCTAGTTCGATTTTTGGCTTGAATGAGCCTGACGCACGCAGAGCAATTATTTTCCACTGTGCTCGAACAAGCCGCGAACCGCAGCGCGAGCAGTCGCCCCTGCATCCAAGAAATCGTACGCACGAGTGATTGGGCTTCTGCGTCCGAAGTTGTGTACATGAGCGATTACGCGCTCTGTACCCGAGAAGCTACGAGATATCGTAGGTTGTGCGTTGCTGTATCTGTTTTTATAAAACAGCTGCGGCTACTTTCGGCGCCGTGCTTTCATCGTACTCAGACGCCGCCCAAGCGAGCGTTAAGAGGCTCGCAAAGCTTGCGCGAAAGACAATTTTGGAAATTTTATCTCAAAAAATGCTTTAGAAATTTAATCCCGTAAAATTTTAAAATTTTATCGACAGGCTATAGTTTAAGACGTATTCGCAGATCTGATCGCCGTGCGCCGTAAATTTAAACCACCCACTCCGCTAAAGATAGTTTTAGAAATTTATTCTGGAAAATGTTTCTAAAATTTTGCCTCGCAAAATTTTAAAATTGTAACGAAGCCGAATTTAAAATTCCGACGGAGCCAAATTTTGAAATTTCAACGCAACCGAATTTTAAAATTTAGCAAAGCCGAATTCTGAAATTTTATCGTAGCCGAATTTCCGCTCTCGTTTCATAAACGTTACATTTTGAAATTTTGTCGCTCGCGAAGGCTTAAAATTCACGCCGTTTCTAAGCTGCTCAAAAGCCCCCGTATCGTGCGTCCAGATCAAATTAAAAATTTCGCTCGCGTCATACTGCTCCTCAAATTTACACACTACGAAATTTTAACCGATTTTCGCTCCGAAATTTATGCCGCATTAATCGCCGCGGATATATAATAGCGAATGTCATATTTCACGTAAGGAGTAAGCATGGCTACAATCCAACCAAGCTATAAGCTTTTCATCGACGGCGAGTTTGTGGGTGCCGAAGGCGGCGCGAGCCTAGACGTTTTTAATCCCGCTACCGGCGAGAAAATTTCAAAGATCGCAGATGCTAGTAAGGCGGACGTCGATAGAGCGGTCACCGCGGCCCGTAAGGCGTTTGAGAGCTTCCGTCGTACCAGCGTTTATGAGCGTAGCGCGCTGCTAAATAAGATCGCCGACGTCTTAGAGCAAAACGCCGAGTTCATCGCGACCGTAGAGACTATCGACAATGGCAAGCCGATCCGCGAGACGCGCGCGGTCGACGTAGCGTGGTCGATCGAGCATTTCCGCTATTTTGCGGGCGTGATTTTGGGCGAAGAGGGCAGCGCCAATATGCTAAAAGAGCGCTATCTATCCGTCGTCTTGCGCGAGCCGATCGGCGTAGTAGGACAGATCGTGCCGTGGAATTTCCCGTTTTTGATGGGCGCGTGGAAGCTCGCTCCGTTACTTGCCGCGGGCGATACATGCGTATTTAAGCCAAGCTCCGAAACCAGCCTTAGCATTTTGGAGTTCATCCGCCTAATCGCGCCGCTGCTTCCAAAGGGCGTCATCAACGTTGTAACTGGCAAAGGAAGCAAGGCAGGCGAGTTTGTCCGCACTCACAAAGGGCTCGATAAGCTTGCATTTACGGGCTCTACCGAGGTCGGAAGAGGCATCGCGCTAGCCGCAGCGCAAAAGATCATCCCCGCTACGCTTGAGCTTGGCGGCAAGAGCGCGAATATTATCTTTGATGATTGCGACTTCGACGTTGCGATCGACGGCGTGCAGCTGGGAATTCTTTTCAACCAAGGTCAGGTCTGCTGCGCGGGAAGTAGGATCTTCGTGCAGGAGGGCATCTACGATAAATTCGTACCGGCGCTCGTGGAGAAATTTAAGCGCATCAAGGTGGGCGATCCGCTCGATCCAAACACCCAGATGGGATGCCAGATCAACAAAAAGCAAGCCGATAAAATTTTAGAGTACGTAAAAATCGGCGTAGGGGAGGGCGCTAAGATCGCCGTGGGCGGCAAGCGACATAGCGCGGGAGAGGCTTTCGTCGAGCCTACGCTACTCGTGGACGTACGCAACGACATGCGCGTCGCGCAGGAGGAGATCTTCGGTCCTGTGGGCGTCGTGATTAAATTTAAAGATCAAGACGAGCTCGTCCGCATGGCAAACGACAGCCTCTACGGACTAGGCGGCGCCGTATTTACGCGCGATATCGCAAAAGCGCTCACGGTCGCACGTCTGCTTGAGACGGGTCGCGTGTGGGTCAATACCTACAACCAGATCCACGCCGGCGCGCCGTTTGGCGGCTACAAAGAATCGGGCATCGGTCGCGAGACGCACAAGATGATCCTGGATCACTACACCCAGACCAAAAACATCTACATCGACACGATCTCCAAACCGAGCGGCTTTTACGAGCAGTAAAGGCTTAGCGCGGTATTTCGGGCGGTTTGCGCCGCCCGAAATTTTATTCTGCCTGACTCGATTGAGTATTTAATTTTAAGATTAATATAGGCTCATCATTTGGCGGTAAATTTTTATTTGTCAACCTTATGTCTTTATAAACATTTATCGTGATTTTAACATTTGGTATGTCTGTAACCTTTGAAAAATTATTTAAGAGCAACTTTATATCATCATCTCTAGCGCCATAAATGTTTACTATGCTCTCATATCTATCGGTAATTTTTCCACAAGACCAAGAACCGCCTAGATGATTTAAATCTCTTATTCCTTCAAATATTATTTCTTCTGCTTTGTCGTTATACTGATTCCGACATTCCCTACCGTCGCAGCCGAATAATATAAATGCGGCGACTATCAAAAAGAAACACTTTGTAAATTTCAGCATTTCATTTTCCTTAATTTGATTTTGTGTCTAATTTTACGGTTAATATATTCTTGCTAAATGGTGGCGGAGTTTTGCTGCCCCATTTCCAATATCTCTCATAAACCGATATAGTAATTTTGACATTTGGAATTTGTGCCGCTTCTGCTACATTCTTTAATAAAGTTTCTAAATCATCGTTGCTAGGTCCGTAAAAATTTATGAAGTATTCATAGTTGTCAATAGACCCGCACGTCCAATCTCTATTTTCCTTATCCTTTAAATTATCAGTTATAATAGAAAACGCCTTATTATTGTATTCGTTGCGGCATTCATTACCGTCGCAGCCGAATAGAACAATCGCAAAAAATATTACAACAAGAAATTTTATGGCGAAATTAAAAAATCCGCCTGTTTTCATAGTTTGATAACTACGATAGCAACCCATTTTCGCTCCTCAGATAAAATTTATTCATATTTGAAATTTTTAAAATTGAAATATCTTACATTGCGTTCTTTCAGTAGAATTTCCAGCTTTTCAAAATCATCGCTGGCTATGTAGTCCATCGGTATAGAGATAGAGCCTAGATAAATCAATATATCATAAATTTTAGGCTTAAGTCTTATGGCTAAAATTTGTTTAAATGATATAGGGATTTTATATGCGGTGAATTCCTTTATATCTTTAAGCATGATAACTTTTTCCCAGAAAAAATATCTCACGACCATACGATCATCGTAGCACGCAATAAATTTAAAGCAATTCGGGATAATCTCTGCGTAAAAAAGCCCGATTAGCATCACCCAGCCTACGATAGGCGCATAAGGCTTGTCGAGCATTATAAAAACAATGGCGATATAAAATTGCAAAATTTTAACTACCGCATAAAAAGGTCCGTAAAAACGCCTCGCCCTTTTTACGATTAGTAACGCCTCATCCGGTTTCGTATCGTTCATTTTATCTCCTTGCTTGAATATCGCATTACGGTTTTAAATTTAGCGCTAAATTCTATCTTTGCTACGCTTACGCAGCGTTTAAATTTAATCT
>CAUVFI010000083.1:0-4740 GCA_963551055.1 uncultured Campylobacter sp.
GGGCTGGTTTGCGGACAGGGCAAGGGTGCTGGTTTTACGCATAAGCTGGCAGATCTTGCGTTTAAAGAGCATAAGCAGCTCACGACGGTTAATTACAGATATAAAATCGCGGGCAAAAGTGCGATGAGCTTTGGCTTTAAATTTCGTGCTACAGACGGTAGCGAGGCGATAGACGATCGCAGTAGTAGCGCCTTTACCTACTGGAGTTCGCGCGCTTTTACGCCACTTGCGTGCAACGCCTGCACTGACGTTTTTGCTAAATGCGCCGACGTCGTGCTGATGGATGCGTGGCTACAAAGCGAAATGAGCGAGTGGCGCGGCACATCGCTCGTAATTACGCGCGCAGCTCAGATCGACGCGCTGTTTTCGCAGCCTACGAATCAGGCACGCGAGGAGATTTTTTGCGAGCGGATATCCGCAGCAGAGGTTCAGTGCTCGCAGCAAAGCCAGGTGGAGTGTAAAAACGAAATTTTCTATGGCGCGAAAAACCCGCTTAGGCGTTACATATTGCGCCAGAAGCTTCAGATTCAGCGATATAGTTCTACGCATTTTGATTGTGATGATTTCATCGCTGCTAGGCTTAAAAAAATTGCCGCTGCGAATAAAGTGCTAGCGCTTTTAGCGCTACCAAAGAACGCGGCATATAAAATTTATAGGAAGTTTGCATGAAGATCGGGATTTTTACCCTGCCGCTAGTAAATAATTACGGCGGAATTTTACAAGCTTATGCGCTAAGTCGCGTGCTAATGGGGCTAGGGCATGAGCCACGTCTCATAAACTTGCGCCTGCAAAGAAGTAAACTATCGATTGCGTATATTAAATTTTTAATGGCATGCGCACTTAAAAAGGAGCTTTGCGGCGCGAAATTTAATCCCTCTTACGAGCGCGATACTAGCGAGTTTGTAGCGGAAAATATTCCTTTAACCGCGCCTGTTTGCACGCCTGCGGATTTAAAGGCGCTGTGCGAGAAAGAACGCTTTGAAGCGGTGATTTTAGGAAGCGATCAGGTTTTTCGCCCTAGCTATTTTGCGGATTTTGCAGATTGCTTTAGCCTTGGATTTTTGCCGCCTAACTGCACGCGGATCGCCTATGCTGCAAGCTTCGGCGGAGATAGGCTCTGTGGGCTTAAAAATCCCGCGGATTTAAAAGCTCACGCTGCAAATTTGGCTAAATTTAAAGCTATTTCGGTGCGCGAGCGCGATGGTGTAAAGCTTGCGCGCGAATGCTTTGGCGTAGATGCGAGCTGGGTGCTAGATCCTACGCTTTTGGCTAACAAAGAGATTTACGATAAATTTTTAAGCCTTGCGCCGCAGCGCAAGGGCTTTGCCTATATCCTAGATCCATCGCCTCGCTCAGAAGCGGCGATAGAGCTATTAAAGAAGCAAAGCGGACTAGAGATAGATGAGGTGAACGACCGCGGCAACCGCATCGGCATAAAAGCGTGGCTAAGCGCTATTACGGACGCGGAGTTCGTGCTAACCGACTCATTTCACGGCTGCGTATTTTCTATAATCTTTAATAAGCCGTTTTTTGTGCTCGTTAACGCTAGTCGTGGCGCGTCGCGCTTTAGCTCGCTTTTGGGCTTATTCGGGCTTGAAAATAGAGCTTTGCAAGATCCCAAAGACGCGCGCTTGGACGCTACTATCGATTGGGATGGCGTAAATGAGGCGTTGCGCCGTAAAAGAGAGGATTCGATGAAATTTTTAAAAACAAGTTTAGGCTCATAAAATGAAAATAGCTATGGTAATTTCTGCTTTAGGCAAGGGCGGTGCCGAGCGCGTGCTAAGCGTGCTGGCAAATTTTTTCTGCCGTGAGAATGAAGTCTGTGTGATAAAATTTGACGCAGATGAGCCGTTTTACGCGCTAGATTCTAAGATCGAGCTTATTAGCTTGGATTTAGGAGTAGGCGATTTAGGAGTATTTGGCAATATAAAAAAGCGCTACGATAAAATTTTAGCCTTGCATAGGCTTCTAAAAAGTCGTAAATTTGACGTAGTGATCTCGTTTTTAGATAATACCAATGTCCTTACGCTTATCGCAAATCTTGGAGTTGGGCAGAAAATCATCGTCTCCGAACACACCAATCATCGCTTTTTAAAAAGTCCGATCTGGCGAGCTCTCAAGCGGATCTTTTATCCGCAAGCTGCAGGTCTTAGTGTGCTTAGTAAATTCGATCTGGATCATTACACATATGTGCAAAATCGCGCGATTATGCCTAATCCGATGTTTGAGATTAGCCACGCTAAAGATACTCGCCCGCCTAAAGAAAATATCATCCTAGCAGCCGGCCGGCTCAATGTCTATAAGGGCTTTGATGTCCTTCTTAAGGCGCTTGCGCTTATAGATTTCAATCTTTTAAAAGAGTGGAAGGTGGTGATCGCAGGCGACGGAGAGGAGCGAAAGAGCCTTGAAAGCCTAGCTGCGAAGCTGCGCTTAAATGTGCAGTTCATCGGCTTTGTGCGCGATATCGAGAGCCTTTACGAGCGTGCTAAAATCGTAGTCGTAACCTCCAAGATGGAGGGCTTTTGCAATATTTTGATGGAGAGTATATTTTTCGGCACCGCTAGAATTTCTACAGATTGCATCGCAGGTCCTAGCGAGCTTATAAGCGACGGCGTAGATGGGTTTTTGTGCCCTGTAGGCGATAGCGCAAGTATCGCTAAAAAGCTTGAAATTCTAATGAGTGACGAAAAGCTGCGCGAGCGGCTCGTGCAAAACGCCTCCAAGCGCGAGGAGAACTTTAAAATTGAAACGATCGGGCGACGCTGGCTGGATTTCATAGCCGCTACGATAAAAAGGGAGGAATAATGAGCGAAAATCCCCTAATCTCGGTCATCATCCCCGTTTATAATGTCAAAGAATTTCTGCACGCTTGCGTGGAGTGCATTACGGCGCAGACATATACGAACTTAGAAATTTTGCTCGTAGATGATGGCTCAAATGACGGCAGCGAGGCGATTTGCGACGAATACGCTGCGCGCGATCCCCGTGTGCGCGTGTTGCATAGACTAAACGGCGGACAGGCTAGCGCGCGAAACGCTGCTTTGGATGTCGCTCGCGGGGAGTTTATCAGTTTCGTAGACAGCGATGATTTAATAAGCCTTGATTTGATTGAGACGCTTTTTCGCCTGACGCAGAAATTTTGCACCAAAATCGCTATGTGCGGCTACACAGCATTTAGCGACGAGAGCGAAATAAATAATTTCAAGGCAGCTTTAAACTCTAAAGAAAATCAAAATTCTAAAGAGATTAGCGATCCAGGAGGAGCTGCAAATTCGAATGCCAACGCAGGCGAATACAAAATATCGCCGCAAGAGCTTTTTAGACGCAGCTGCACGCAGGATCCGTATTTTAGCACCGCGGTTTGGCGCGCGCTGTTTGCTCGCGAAATTTTCACTGCTTTGCGCTTTCCTACGGGGCAGATATATGAGGATGTGGCGATATTTTTTGATATTTTTAACGCTTCTATTACGGCGTGCACGGATGAAATTTTATATTTTTACCGCGTAAGGGCGGGCTCGACCGTAAACTCATTTGCGCGCAGGCATCTTGCGGTCATCGCTGCGGTGCGCCGCTATACTGAGGCGATCGCTGCGAATTATCCAAGCTTGGCGCGTGAGGCTAATTTTACTCGCTGCGAGTCCGCGCTGAATACGGCGTTTTTAATTATTAAATCAAGCTTTGATGCCGCAGGCTCGGATGGAGATGCGACTTCTCCTTCCGAGGCTAATACGTGCAGCTTGGCAAACGAGGCAGATTTGCGCGGCGCTGATAGTTTATCTTGCGCATGCGGTAAAAATTCTGCAGTTAAAAATTCCGCCAAGCAAAATTATATGCGAAATTCTAAGCAAAATTCCGCGTCGCAAAGAAAGACCGCAGATCCCCGCTCTCCTTTAAGCGCTGCAGAAGCTGCGGATCAGATCCGCTCACTGCACGCTTTGGTGCGCGAGCGGCTGGATTTTGGATTTTTCGCAGCGCATGCAAGCCACACGCAGACGCTGATGATGGTCTTATTTTACGCAAATCCCGCGCTTTTGCGGCTATTTTATAAAATTTATCGGAAGCTAAAATGAAAATTTTATTCGTCATCGCGGCTCTTAGAAACGGCGGCGCCGAGCGCGTGCTGCAGGTCTTGGCGAACCATTTTGCGCGCGCAAACGACGTTACGATCGCGATTTTGGAAAACGACGAGGGCAGGTATAAATTTAGCGAAAAGATAAAATTTTTGCATCTGGATGTTTATAAAAACGGCGGCAGGTTCGATAAATACAGAATTTTGCGCGAGTGTTTCAAGCGAGAGCGCCCAAGCGTCATCATCAGCTTTATGGACTGGACGAACGTAGCGTGCGTGATCGCAAGCTTCGGGCTGGGCGTCCCGCTCATCGCGACCGAGCACAACGCGCACGATTATCTGCAAAGCGGGTTTTTTAGCCGCGTGCGCGATCTGTGCTACAAAAAGGCAGACGCGCTTACGGTGCTTACGCGTTCGGACTTTGAGTACTATTCGCGATTTGTCAAAAACTGCTTCGTCGTGCATAACCCCTTTTTCGGCGAGATTTGCGATACCAATGGCGCTAAGCGAAATGTGATCTTAAGCGTCGGCAGGCTCGAGCCCGTCAAGGGGTATGAAATTTACTTTGACGCGCTAAGCAGGATCGATAAAAGCCTGCTTGCGAAGTGGGAAATTTTAATCGCGGGCGACGGCTCGCTGCGCGAAAGCTTGCGCGAGCTGGCGGCGCG
>CAUVFI010000084.1:0-4730 GCA_963551055.1 uncultured Campylobacter sp.
TAACATAAGAGATAAAAGAATAAGACAAAAGGAGGAGGCTTAAAGCTTTCTAAAATTCTAGCCTTGTGCGGCGGCGACCGAGCAGCTTTTAAATTGGACTTTAAACGCAATGATGCAAATTGCACGCCTTAACTTAAATGCTAAAGCAGCGATAAAATTTTATCGCTGCTTTCATAAATTAAAATTTTAAAGATACTCCGAGCTACACAGCTGCAATAAGTAAATCACCTGCATTTTAATCACCCGCGCCTCGCCTAAATTGCCTAAAATTGCCGATCAAATTTAAGCCGCATACACCTTTATCTGGCGCTTAGTTTAGCCGCGCGGCATAAAAACGCAGCTAAAAAAATGAAGCACTATTTCGTCTGATTATCCTCGTTTTTTGGTGCGGCAGTGCTTGCATTTATCTCGCTGGCTGCGCTATTTACGGGCTCAGGAACAGAGATTTTTTTCACCGAAGCGGTAAAATTCTGCTCGGCTTCAACGTCGCCAGTTTTTTCGATATATGTAAAATCGCCCATCTTCGTCCACGTTCTAGCTTTAGCTAAAAACGCCTTTTGGCTCTCCCAAATCTCTTTGAAATCGGGATTTTTCTCGCTTTCTTCGGCTAAAATTTCATCCGTCGCCTTGCGAAGCGCACGCATAATTTCAGGCGAAAAAGAGCGAATCTGAACGTTTGGATATTTCTTTTTGATCTCGTCCCAAATTATTACATTTTTATAAAACGTCTCGTTTTCTGCATATTCGCGCGCCTTTGCGATAGAAGCCTCTAGGATATTTTGCAAGTCCTTAGGAAGCTTCTGCCAAGTTTGTAGATTTATCACGATCTGCTGCTCGCTAGCGGGTTCTTGCCATCCCGTATAATAGTAATTTGCGACTTTGTGAAAGCCTAGAGGTATATCAAAGCTGGGGCTTGCCCACTCGACCGCATCGATAGTGCCCATCTCTAGTGCCATATATAGCTCACCTACCGGTATCGTAGCGACTGCGACGCCAAGGCGGCTCATAACCTCCCCGCCAAAGCTTGGAATTCTAAATTTAAGCCCTTTTAAATCGTCTAGCGTATTAATCTCTTTTTTAAACCAACCGCCCATCTGCATGCCGCTATTTAGAATATTAAAAACCTTTAGATTGCTTTTAGCATAGAATTTATCCGCTAGCTCCTTACCCCCGCCAAAGTAATACCAAGCGTGCTGTTCGTCTTTCGTCATACCAAAAGGTACCGTCGTAAACAGCATATTCGCGCTATTCTTGCCTTTATAATAGTAGCTCGCAGTATAGCCTAAATCGTATTGTCCGTTTTTGACCATATCATAGATCGCAAAAGGCGCTTTATGTTTGCTAGGCGCGTCGATGCTGATTTTCAGCCTGCCATCAGACATACTATCTGCAAGATCTGCCATACGCTTGGCGACATCGCCTACGATAGGCATACTAAGCTCGTAAGTCTGAGCTAGCTTGAGGCGATAAACTTTCTTATCCGCGCCCCACAGCGACGTGGCTATAATCAAACTTAATCCGACAAGAATCGATTTTTTCATATACTACTCCCAAAATGAAATGGTGCGAATTTTATATAAAATCATCTAAATTCACGCTTTTATAACTAGCTTTTAAGCGAAATTTTCGCACAATTGCAGCCAAATTCGATAAGGAAAGGGCATGCAAGAAAAACATTACGACGTAATCATCATAGGCGGCGGTATCACGGGCAGCGCGCTAGCGTACGTGCTGGCAGAATTTAGCGGGATCAAAAATATCGCTCTACTTGAAAAATACGAAGGGCTTGCGACGCTAAATTCTAAAGCTAGCGCAAATTCCCAGACGATTCATTGCGGCGATATCGAGACCAACTACGACCTGCAAAAAGCGACCGAAGTTAAGCGCAAGGCGGATATGATCGTGAAATATTGCCAAAAGCACGGATATGAGAATAAATTTTTATTTCAGGGGCAGAAAATGGCTCTTGGCGTGGGCGAAAGCGAGGTAGAGCTAATTAAAGACCGCTTTGAGAAATTTAAAGAGCTTTATCCGTATTTGCAGCTTTTCGACAAGGAAACACTTAAGAAAATCGAGCCCAAGCTAGTTTTTGATGGGCGCGGCGAGGAGCGAGCGGAGGATATCGTCGCGATGGGTGTGCAATCGGGAGTTTACACGACGATCGATTACGGCGCGATGGCGAATTCCTTCGTGCAAAACGCTAAAAACGTGGAGGGCAAAACCTGCGATCTGTACCTAAACACCGAGGTGCAAAACATCACTAAAGTAGGCGATAAGCTCTATATCCGCACAGCAAATAGACTCTCGCTAAGCGCTGATTTCATAGTCGCAGATGCGGGCGCTCACTCGCTGTGGCTAGCGCACAAAATGGGGCTTGGGCAGGATCTTAGCACGATTTGTATCGCGGGCAGCTTCTATCTAACCAAGCAAAAGCTTCTAAATGGCAAGGTTTACATGGTGCAAAACCCAAAGCTTCCATTTGCCGCGCTTCACGGCGATCCGGATTTGCTCGCAGGCGGCTGCACGAGATTTGGCCCTACCGCGCTTACGATGCCGAAGCTTGAGCGCTACAAGGGCTGTCGTTCGGTGCCGGAATTTTTTCAGTCATTAAATTTTGACATGGACGTAGCTAAGGTCATTTGGCAAAATTTTGGCGATAGCGAGGTAAGGGACTTCTTAATCCGCAATATAGGCTTTGAGATACCGATTTTAGGTAAAAAGCTTTTCATCAAAAATGCGCGTAAGATCATACCTAGCATCCGCGAGGAGGATATTTACTACGCCAAGGGCTTTGGCGGCGTGCGCCCACAAGTAATCTCACACTCGCAAAAAAAGCTGCTTTTAGGCGAAGCAAGAATAGGCGAAAATCCGGGGATTATCTTTAATATGACCCCAAGCCCCGGCGCTACGAGCTGCCTAGGTAACGCGCTTCGCGACGCAAAAAGTGCTTGCGAATATTTAGGAGCGAGCTTTGATGATGCAAAATTTGACGCGGAAATGATGCGATAAAGAGAAATTTTTAAATTTCGCTCGGGCAAGAATTTTGAAATTTTACTTCGGCGAGGATTTTAAAATTTTGCTCGCGCTTCATATATATAGGGGATTTTAAAAATTTCATTCAAACGCGAATTTTTAGAATTTAATCTGCACCGCAAGCTATGAAATTTTAAAATTTCGCCGTGCCGTAGAATTCTAAAATTCCTTCGTCTAGCGAATTTTAAAATTTAGAAATTTCAAAATTTTGCGCAAAATTTCGCCTAATGCGGCGATAAAATTTTAAATTTAAAGGAGAAAAGATGCTTAAAAAAACCAAAATTTTAGCTACCATCGGACCCGCAAGCGACAGCGAAGAGATGATGAGCGCAATGGTAAAGGCGGGCTGCAACGCCTTTAGGATGAACTTCAGCCACGGCACGCACGAGTATCACGAGGCAAATTTAAACAAAATCCGCGCCGTAGAAAAGAGCCTGGGCGTACGCGTAGGCGTCTTTCAGGACATCAGCGGTCCAAAGATCCGCGTCGGCAAACTCGAGGAAAATTTTAAACTAAAAACGGGCGATAAAATCACCTTCCTTCCTCGCGAAATAATCGGCAAAAAGACCGCCCCAGGCGAATACGAGCTGTGTATCAACCACCCGGAAATTTTGCCGCTGATGAAGACTGGCGAGTTTATCTACCTCTACGACGGCTCGATCCGCGCCAAAGTAGTCGTGGTAAGCAAGCAAGGCGTGCGAGCGGTGCTCGAAAACGACGGATTTTTGAGCTCGAATAAGGGGGTGAACTTCCCAAACACCCGCCTAAATATCGACGTCATCACGCAAAAAGACCTCGAGGATCTGCGCTGGGGCGCGGCGCACGGCGTAAATTTCGTAGGCATCTCCTTCGTGCAGTCGCAAAACGACATCCTGCGCGTGCGCGAAATTTTAAACTCTCTGGGCTCAAAAGCTAAAATTTACGCCAAGATCGAGAAATTCGACGCGGTCGAAAACATCGAGCAGATCATCGAGGCAAGCGACGGCATAATGGTCGCGCGCGGAGATCTGGGCATCGAGATGCCGTTTTATGAGATCCCGCGCATCCAAAAGCGCATCATAGCGTTAGCCAACGCCCGCTCAAAGCCCGTCATAACCGCCACGCAAATGATGCTTAGCATGACCGAGCACGAGCGCGCCACTAGAGCCGAGATCAGCGACGTCGCAAATGCCGTGCTCGACGGCACCGACGCCGTGATGCTAAGCGAGGAGAGCGCCATCGGCAAAAACCCCGCAGCCGTGGTCGCCGCGATGAGCGAGACGATCCGCGAGACCGAAAAGATCTATACTTACGATAAATTTAACGATTACGACTTCTACGACGAGACCGATATGATCACTTCAAGTACCGCAGCGCTCGCCGCAAGGCTGGGCGCGGGCGCGATACTTTCGATCACGGGCTCGGGACGCTCGGCGATCAAACTCGCACGCAACCGCGCTAAAATCGACATCATCGCAATCGCACACGACGAGCAGACCGCGCACGCGCTAAGTCTCGTGTGGGGCGTAAATCCCGCGATGGTCAGGGAAAAAACGAGCATCAACTCGCTGCTCGCACGTATCATAAGCGAGGCTCTGCAGCGCGGGCTCATCGAAGAAGGCGGCACCTACGTGATGACGGCGGGCTTTCAAAGCGGCCATCCCGGCAGCACCGACTACATCCGCATCATCAAAAAAGATCAGATCGATTTCTACCGC
>CAUVFI010000085.1:0-4678 GCA_963551055.1 uncultured Campylobacter sp.
TCGGCGGTAACTTTTTGGCGACCTCTACGGCGCTTGCGGTGCTTTCGCAGCTTGAGTTTTTAAAAGCGAGCGGCAAGCTTGATAAGACTATAAAAAGATTTATCAAAAAACTAGACGGGCTCGCCGCAGACTATCCTAGCCTGATCGAAAAGCGCGTGGGGCTCGGTCTGATGCAAGGCCTCGTGCTGTGCGATGAAAAAAATCTGGGCGAGATCTTTAACAAAGCCCTGCAAAACGGGCTTTTGATCCTAAAATCCGGCAAGCGCACCCTTAGATTTTTGCCTGCGCTAAATATCAAAAAACAGGAGATCAAAGAGGGCTTTGCGCGCCTACGCAAGAGCCTGGATGAGATAGTGCGGGCGTGAAATTTAGCGATTTTTTTGAGGGCTGGCTAAACGAGAGCTACTACGCAAATGCCGCTAAAATCGGCAAGAGCGGCGATTTTTACACCGCCGTGAGCGTAGGGAGCTTCTTTGGGATCTGTATAGCGCGCGAAATTTTACGCCTAAGCGTGGATTTTTGTGCGACGCAAGAGTTAAGCTTAGATACAGCGGCAAGCCCAATTGCATCGCGGCAAAATTTTGCGGCGGCGTGCGAGTTAAATTCAGATGTCGCGCTTGCAGAAAAACCGCAAAATAGCGCCAAAATCGCTATCGTAGAGATCGGCTCGCACGACGGACGGCTGCTTTGCGATATTGCGCAGGCAATTTTTACATTAGGCGGTGCGGCGGCGCTTGATAAATTTAGCTTTGCGATTATCGAGCCGCACGAGCGCCTGCGCGAGCTACAGCGGGCGAGCTTTGCGGAGAGTTTCGGCGACGAGATCGCGCTAAAACATTTCACAAGCGCGCATGAGGCGAAATTTAAAGATGCGATCTTTGTGGCGAACGAGCTTTTCGACGCCTTTAAATGCGAGGCGGTGGATGGCGAAAATATGCTTTTTATAGAGAGCGGCGCGGTAAAATTTGCTCCCATAAAAGAACGTGAAATTTTAACCCTCACACGCAGATTCGGCATCTCGCGCGGCGAAATCCCGGTCGGATACTTTCGCTTCGCCCGCGAAATTTGCGCCAGCGCGCAGCGGTTTTATTTCATAGCCTTCGATTACGGACAGATGGGCACTGGCGGCGATTTTAGCCTGCGGATTTACCGAAACCACGAGGTTTTTAGCTTCTTTGAGGTGCAAAATTTGAGCGATTTTTACGGCAAGAGCGATCTTACCTACGACGTAAATTTTGAAATTTTGCGTGCTGCGTTTGAGGACGCGGGCGCCGTGACGGCGGATTTTAAAAGACAGATCGCGGCTCTGTTAGACTTCGGCGCGGTCCAGCTTTTAGAGCTTTTTATGCAAAAAAGCGGCGAGAAGGGCTACCTAAACGCGCTTTTGCAGTTCAATCACCTGCGCGCTGAGTTTGGCGAGAAGTTTAAGATGATAAAATTTAAAAAGGGGCTTTGATGAAAGCTTTTATCGATTGCGACTGCGAAATTTTGCAAAAGACGCTGGAGCTGTTTTTAAAAGATCATGCCGCAAGTGCGCAGAATTGCGACTTTGTGATAAGCGATGAGCCGCAAAGCTCGGCAAAACCGCTCTTTTTGATCGGCGAGGACGGGGATTTGGCGCTGCCGTTTTCCAAGCAGATATTGTTATCGAAGTTAGAGGATTTTCAAGGCGAGCTAAAGCGGGATTTTAGCGAATACGACACGGCAGAAGCCGAAATTTGCGCGCTATTTGATGAGTTTAAGGCAAGAATCATCGAAATTTTAAGAAGGCAAAATGGCTAAATTTTCCAAACCTGACGGCACGCTCTTTACGCAAATTTCAAGCGGCATTTATAGGGGCAAAAAGCTCGCTCTGCCCGCACTTTCGAGCACGCGCAGCACGAAAAGCATCGTAAAGGGTTCGTTTTTCGATACTTGGCGGGCGGAGTTGCGCGGCGCGGCGTTTATCGAGTGCTTCGGCGGTAGCGGCGCGATGGCGCTTGAAGCGCTAAGCAACGGCGCAAAAAACGTTTATGCGATCGAAAAGGACGCTGCGGCGCATAAGATAATGCAGAAAAATTTCGAGCTTTTCGGGCTCGGCGCAAATGCGATTTTGGGCGATTGCTTCGAACGACTGCCCGAAATTTTGCACGATCTGCAGGCGAATATAAACGGACGCTCGGGCGCGAATTCACTAAATTTAAGTGGCAAAAATTTAGACAAAAACCGCGCTTCCGATGCCGTCTGCTGTGAGAATTTAAGTAGCGAAAAAGAGGGCTGTCGCAAAAGCTTTAGTAGCGTAGGGCAGGGCAAGAACGGATACCGCGCCGTGCAAAACGGCGTAAAAAATTTAGCTAAATGCGGCATGGGAAGCAGTGTGCCTGACAGCGCGCAAAATGGCGCACAGAGCGGTGTAAATGATGATTATACAGGCGAGGAGGGCTTTGGCGATTGTGCCCAGATTGGCGATTATGCGGGCGCTTCTAGTATAAAATATCGTGTGAATTCGCTAGCCACGGACGCCGCAAGCTTTGGCGAAAAGGTTGACGCTAGCTTCGCTTCGAAATACGACGTTAGCGACACCGAGACCGCTAATCGCAGCGTAAATTTAAGCTCAAAATGCGGCGAGAGCTCTAATTTTGACGCAAATCGAGGTACGGGCTTAGGCGCGAGTTGCGAAGAGAAAGAAATTTTAAATTTAGGCGAAAATTTTAGCACTAGTTGCGGAGAAAGTTTACATTCAAGCATAAATTTAACCCACGATTCAAGAAAAAATTTCGCCGCTAATTCCCACAAAAATTTTGCCTGCAGTTTAGGCGAAAGTGCTGCCGCAAACGATTTAGACGAATGCTCTGCCGCAAATTCTAGCGAAAGCCATGCCGCAAATTCCAACGAAAATTCTGTATCCGATCCCGCGCGCAGAGTGTTTGTATATTTGGACCCGCCGTTTGCGATCAGACAGGGCTTTGGCGAGATTTACGAGCGCGTGTTGGCGCTGATAGCGCGCCTGGGCTCCGCACAGTGCGAGCTGCTAATCGCGATCGAGCATATGAGCGAGCTTGAGCTGCCGCTTAAAATCGGCGATTTCGCGCTGCTTAAATCACGTAAATTCGGCGCTACGACGATGAGTTACTACGCAAAATGAAAAGCTTAAAGCAGATTTTAGATTACTACGCCGATTTGAAAAATTGCGACGCGGATCTTTTCGGCGCGCCCGATCCGCTGCAGGTCGCAAAGCAGCAGAGAGACGACGTCGTAGCGCTCATCTGCGCGCTGTTTGCTTACGGTAACGCAGCTCAAATTTTAAAATTCCTCCGTTCGCTTGATTTTTCGCTTTTAGACGGGAGCGATGAGCGCATTAGCGCAGAGTTTGCGAGCAAAAAGTATAGATTTCAAAGCTCGCGCGACGTCGCTGAAATTTTTATAACTTTAAAGCGGCTTAAAAATAGCCTTAGCATCGAAGAGAGCGTGCTTTGCGGCATGCAAAAAAGCGGACGGATCGAGGATGGGATAAATTTTTTAATCGGTGAGATTTATAGATTAAATCCCTACCGCAGTCCTGGGTATGAGTTTTTTTTCGGTCGCGGCTTCGCGCAAAAGCCCACGTCGCCGTATAAGCGCTACAATCTCTTCCTGCGCTGGGCGGTGCGCGACAGCGACATCGATCTGGGGCTGTACAAAAATATCGAAAAATCGCGCCTCCTCATCCCGCTCGATACCCACACGCACAAAGTTTCACTTAAGCTTGGGCTGATCGATCGCAAGAGTTACGATTTTGAGGCGGTTTCGCAGCTTACGCAAAGCTTAAGACGCTTCGATCCGAGCGATCCCATCAAATACGACTTCGCGCTGTATCGCCTCGGACAGAGCGGCGAGATAGATAAAATTTTGGCTTTACTAGCCGATTGATTTCGGTTTTAATTGCACATACCCAATAGACCGAAGCATTCGGTGAATAGTCTATTTTTTTGAATTATATTTTCTCCTGGATAGATAATAATTTCATGTCCTTTTTTTTGCCAGATTTGTCCATTTTTCGCGCTTATGGTAGATACATCTAAGTGAGATGTCGAGCCATAGACTAAATATATTTTGTTGAATTTGAATATATCGCTATAACCTAGATAATGAAAAAACGGTGCTGCAAATGTGATCTCTGTTAGTTCTGTCAGATTACTGTCTTGGGCGACGCAATTGGATTTATCAGATGGTTTGTAGCCGTTTTCAATGAGCTTCTTTTCTGTTATGCCATTGGTAGAATTTAACTTTACGTAATGAACATAGCAGATCTCATCTAAACTATCTGCAGCGTTTGGTTGAATTTTTCTACGATATAAAAGCAATCCATCCATATCTGCATTATCTGTTAAAGCATTGAGTTCCTCAAAATTATTATTCTTTACATTCCAAAAATCGCCATACGGCTTTAAATAAATTCCTGCTATAGCCAATGCTATTATTAATATGATGATTGCTCCTAAAATAGATACGCTTATGATGAAAATTTTTAAAATTAGATTGATGATTTTTTTGAAACCATTATTCATTCTTTATCCTTATTTTTTACTATTATAGCATACGATTTGCTATTGCGATGTACGGCGGTTAAAATTTAAGTTCACCTTTTGTAAAATATTGGAAATTAAAAAAGGACAAAAATGGAGCTTGAACTTTGGCAGTTTGCGGTGCTTTTTGCAGC
>CAUVFI010000086.1:0-4628 GCA_963551055.1 uncultured Campylobacter sp.
ATAAAGCGAGTTTTGCCGTCCTTATCGGTAATCGAAACGATAAATTTTGATTTTGCAGTAATCCCAAGCCCCGGGAACATCGAATACATCGTGGAGTATTCAAGCGGCGAAATTCCGTAGCTGCCGATAGCCACTGACAGGGCTGGTGGAACGTTTTTAAAGCCGAACTCGCCAAGCTTTTTTACCGCGCGATCAACGCCGATAGATTGCATCAGATTGATCGAGGCAAGGTTGCGCGAGCGAGTTAAAGCTTCTTTGATCGTGATGTAGCCGCTGTAAGTCTTGTCGTAATTTTTCGGCTTCCACGTTTTATCGCTGCCGTCGTCGAATTCTCTAGCTATATCGGGAACTTCGGTCATCGTCGAGTAGCCCATATCAAGGGCGATTTGATAGACGAAAGGCTTAAAGCTGGAGCCGGTTTGGCGCTGGGATTGGCTGGCGCGATTGAAATTTGATTTCGCGTAATCCACGCCGCCTACTAAGGCTAAAATTTCGCCATTTTGCGGATGCGTGACGACCATAGCGCCGTTTACGTTGCTTGCATTAGCGTCTTTGTTTCGCTTTAAAATTTCATTGTAGCCGAAAACTAATGCCTCTTGCGCCATCGCTTGCGCCTTTAGATCAAGACTCGTATCTATACGGTATCCGCCTGTGCGGACGTCCGGTAGAATTTTTTCGGCTTCTTTTATGATCTCATCTACGGCATACGGCGCTACGTTTTGCGTGAGCGTTTCGTTGTAGATCGTAGGCTGCTCGTTCATCGCAAGCTCATATTCGGTCTTATTTATCCAGCCGAGCTCATGCATCCTATAAATCACGTTATTGGCGCGCGAAAGCGACAAATCCAGGTGCTTAGTAGGATCAAAGCTGCTAGGAGCTTTCGGCAAGCCCACTAAAATCGCGATCTCTTTAAGGCTCAAATCTTGTAAATCCTTTTTGAAATATCCCAAGGCTGCCGTGCGGATGCCGTAATATCCGTGCCCAAAATACACTTCGTTGAAGTAACGCTCTAGAATTTGTTCCTTGCTTAGGGCGTTTTCTATCTTAAGCGATAGGATCGCTTCTTTGATCTTGCGATCAAGCTTCTTTTCGCTCGAAAGAACTAAATTTCGCGTGATCTGCTGCGTAATCGTGGAAGCTCCTTCGACAAATTTCATCGCTTTGACGTCCTTAATAATCGCCCTAAAAATCGCCTCGACATTCACGCCGCCGTGTTCGAAAAACGCCGTATCCTCGATAGCTACAAGCGCCTCGATCACGCGACCTGGGATCTCGTCAAATTTTACGTAAATTCTATTTTGTTCATTAAAAACATTGGCTATCAAATTGCCGTTGCGATCATAAATTTTAGTCGTAAGCTCGGGATGATAATCGATGATCGAGTCCGATTCCAAGCGGATTTGCGAGTAAAAATACAAAAAAATTCCGCCTGCGGCAAACGCACAAACCGTAATAAAACTAAATAAAACTCTTACCATACAAACCTCTTTAAATTTTCCAGATCAAGCCCCATCGCCGTGAATTTTGACCCACGCGAGCTTTTGATATATTTTTCGTTAAAGCCTTCGATACTCATCGCACCCGCCTTGCCGCGCCAATCACCGCTAGCGATATAGCCTTTTAAATCCGCTTCATTAAATTCCGCAAATTCAAAGCTTGCGACACTAAGTGCCGAAAGTTCTAGCGCCTTACTGCAAAAAATCATCGCAGTATAAACAGCGCAGCTAGCACCGCTTTGGGCTCGCAGCATCCTTAACGCGTCCGCTTCATCCCGCGCCTTGCCTAAAATTTCGCCGCCGGCAAGCACAGAGCTATCGGCAAACAGCACTCTATCATAATTTTTATAAATTTTAAAAAACTGCGTTTTCTTGGCCAAGACAACGCGGTAAGCATAGGTGCGTGCATCGTCCTTACTAATGCCGCTTTCGTCGAAACTAAAAGGAATTTGCGTAAATTCTACGCCGTTATCCTTTAGAATTTGTGCTCTAGTAGGCGAACTGGAAGCTAAATAAATCATCAAAACTCGCCCACCGTCACGCCTAGATAAACGCAAATCAGCGTAACTACGATATTTAACGGGATGAAATATTTAACAACGATGATTAAATGCTCATTCGCCTCAAGCTCATCTCCTGCATCCAAAGCTCGCTTCAAGGATGAAATTTTATAATGCATGTAGATAAAATTTAGTAGTATAAAGCCGGCGCCAGCCCATAGCGTCGCAATCGCACCTTTTACCATAGGATCTGAAAATTTAAAACTTCCGCCGTCCGCAAGAAAAAATCCACTTACGCAAACGATCACCAAAAATAGTGCAAAGAACTGCTCATAGCGTTTCATATATCGTAAAATTTCTGCAAATTTTACATCCTTCGCATCCGCTTGGCTTTTACTGCTTAAATTCATAAAAATCCGCGCGATCAAAAATACGCAGATCTGCGCGCAGATCAAAAAAATTACGCTTAAAATGTGAATCAGCGGCAAAATTTGCGAGGCTTTGATGAAGCCGGTATCGATTTCGTTCAAATTTTACCTTTTGCGTAAGAGATCGCCTCTTTGATCGCTTCTTCGATTTTTAGCACGTCCTTGCCGCCTGCGGTTGCAAAATCATCGCGTCCACCGCCGCCGCCGCCTAAAATTTGCGCCGCGAGCTTAACCCACTCGCCAGCTTTGATCGGCGCGTTTTTAACGCCTGCCGCGATTGAAATTTTGCCGTCCGAGCCTACTTGCATCAGCATTATCGCCGCCTTTTCGTGGCTATTTTTAAACTCATCTATCATAGTTTTTATATCACCGCTTTCGACTGAGGCTACGCAAAGTTTGATATCACCGACATTTAAAAACGCCAATGCATGAGAACTGCTTGCATGCTTGATCTGATCTTTTAGCGATCTGATCTCATCTTTTAATTTCTCAATCGCGCGGAGAGGCTCAATCCCTTTTAGCTCCGCAGAAATTTCAGCAAGCTTAGCGCGATTTTGAAGCGCCAAATTTAAAGCAGCGCGAGAACAAACTGCCTCGATACGCCTAACACCCGCACTTACGCCGCTTTCTTTGACTATAAAAAACGGTCCTATCTCGCTTAAATTACGTACGTGAATTCCGCCACAAAGCTCCTTGCTAATCTCTCCAAAGCTCACAACGCGCACTTTTGAGCCGTATTTTTCGCCAAAAAGCGCAATAGCGCCGCTGTTTTTAGCGTCATCTATATCCATAATCTCAGTTTTTGCCGCACAGCCCTTGCAAACGGCGTTATTTACAAATTCCTCGATTTTAGCTAGCTCCTCATCGCTAAGCGCCTTAGGATGCGAGAAGTCAAATCTTAAGCGATCTGCTTCAACCAAGCTTCCTGCTTGAGCGATATGAGCCCCTAGCACCGCACGAAGCGCCGCGTGTAAAAGATGCGTCGCGCTGTGATGGCGTGCAATCTGCTCACGCTCCTCAGAAACCTTGAGCCCGACGATATCGCCAATTTTTATGTTACGATTAAGGCGCAAGTGGGATAAATTTAGCCCATAAAATTTCTGCGTATCAAACACATCGGCTATGGACTCCACTTCGCCGCTATCGCCCGTCTGACCGCCGCTTTGTGCATAAAACGGAGTGACATCAAACATCGCCCAGCCGATATCGCCGGCTTTGAGCTCATCCACTTCCGCAAAATCCTCGTTAAGCAGTGCTAAAACCTTGCTCGTGCGGCTAAGCTCTTCGTAACCGCTAAATTTATTCTCGCCGAATTTTTCTAGCAGTGCCTTGAAATCGCCACGGACGTTTTTATCGCCACTGCCCTTCCATGCGGCTTTAGCTATCTGCCTTTGCTCGCTCATAAGCGCGTCAAATTTAGCCTCATCCACGCGCAAATTTTTCTCGCGCAGCATATCGGCGGTCAAATCGAGCGGAAAGCCATAGGTATCATATAACTTAAACGCGACCTCGCCGCTAAAAATTTCTTTAGTGCGCGCAAGCTCCTCGTTAAAAAGCTCGATGCCGTTTGCCAAAGTGGCGAAAAACCGCTCCTCTTCGAGTTTGATCTGCTCCTTTACGGCTTGCTTTTTCTCATTCAAATATGCATAATGTCCGCCCATCAGCTCGCATACTTTATCCACGAGGCGATACATAAAGGGCTCTTTGATGCCGAGCAGATAGCCGTGGCGAACGGCACGGCGTAGAATTCTACGCAAAACATACCCCCTGCCCTCGCGGTTAAAATTTGTTCCCTGCGCTAGCAAAAACGTAACCGAGCGGATATGATCGGCGATGACGCGATAGCTCGCGCCGCTTTCATAAATGTAAGGCTTACCGCAAAGTTTCGCGACCTCGTTAATTAGCGGCATAAAAAGCGAGCTGTCATAGTTGCTAAATTTGCCCTCCTTAATCGCCGTGACGCGCTCAAGCCCCATGCCCGTGTCGATGCTAGGCTTTGGAAGCGGGCTAAGCTTGCCGTCTTTGCTGCGCTCGTACTGCATGAAAACCAAATTCCAAATCTCTAAAAAGCGGTCGCCGTCGCCGCCCATATAATCCTCGGGCGAGTGGAAATGCTCCTCGCCCTGATCATAAAAAATTTCGCTGCACGGCCCGCACGGTCCGGTATCGCCCATCGCCCAAAAGTTATCGTGATCGCCGAAGCG
>CAUVFI010000087.1:0-4598 GCA_963551055.1 uncultured Campylobacter sp.
TAGATAAACTCGCCGATGCCGCAGCAATCAAGGCAGTAGCCAAAATCCGCGCCTATCTCGCTTACATCCAGCGCCTTTGCGCCCCGCAAGCCCTGCTCCTCGTCCGGCACGAAGCAGGCGATTATCTCGCCGTGTTTGATCTGCGGATTTTGGACGAAAAATTCCAGCGCATTTACGATTGCAGCGATCGCCGCCTTATCGTCGGCGCCTAGCAAGCTAGTGCCGTCCGTTACGATGATCTCGTCTCCTTTATAATCTTGCAGCTCCTCATTTTCGCTCTCTTTAAGATAGATATCTAGCTCTTTATTCAGGCAGATATCGCCGCCTTCATATCTTACGATCTGAGCTTTGGTATCATTCGTTTGCTCGGCGCTGGTATCAAGGTGGGCGAAAAACGCCACGCTCGCAGCGGACGCGTCTAAATTTGAGGGAATTTTAGCGATTAAAATCGACTTCTCGCTAAGGCTGATGTTTTCGATGCCCAGAGCTTCGAGCTCGCTTTTTATGAGTTCTGCGAGCTCAAGCTCCTTGGGGTTTGAGGGCATTATGCCAGCAGCACCCGCAGCTCTATTTGTGGTGGTGTTAATTTTGGTGTAGTTTAAAAACCTCTGCACGATATCCACAAATAAGCCTTTTTACAAAATGACAAATGCGATGACGCAGACGGATATAAACATCCCTAGAGCCGTTCTTTTGGCGATCTGAATAGGATTTACCATCGCAAGTCCCGCGCAAACGATGCAAGCGCCCGCGATCGGCGATGCGCTTCTGCCTAGCGCGCCGCTTATCGCAACCGCCATACCGAGCTTATCTTGTTCAAAACCTAACGCGTCCGCATGCACGGTCACGGCGGTGTTAAACGCCATCGACGCCGCATCTCCGGAGCCCGTTACGACGCCCATAAAAAACGGCACAAAGGTTCCGCCGAATTTTACGTAACCCTGCTCGTTTTTAAGCCACTCGATTACGAAATCGATCGCTCCGCACGCGCTAAGTCCCGCGACGAAGACGCCTGCTGCGATGATGATACCTATGATATCAGCATACGCGCTACCCATTCCTTTGAAAAATTCCTTCGTGATCTTTTGAGGATCGGTTAGAGTAACGGCGATGGTAAGAATAGCGCCCAGTAGCATCGCTTCGGCGACGCCCATCTTCGTCCATTTTAGGAAAGAGACCTGATTTAGGCTCGTGCCGCCGATTACTAAGATCACTAGCGGCACTAGCGGCATAAGCGCGTATAAGACGTTTATCTTTTGAGGCTGCGCGTCTAAATTTGAACCGTCGGTGGAATTTACCGCGGCAGAGCTTGCACCGCCCTCTTTTTGGGCTAGATAATTCACCCCCTTGGTGTAGTCTTTGCAAACTATCGCCGTTATGCTAATTACGATCAAAACTACGATCAAAGCGGTAATCGCGCTAGAAAACTGCACGGCGATGACGTCTTGAACCGTATAGGATGGGTTGTGCGCCTTTACCATATCGGCTACGAATACATTGTGCGCCGAGCCCGGGCTTAAAACGCTACCGAAAGTTCCCGCAAATACCGCAGCTCCCGCCATCTCTGGTTTAACGCCCGCAGCCATCATCACGGGGATCAGCGTAGCGCCGACCGCAGCCGAGCAGCCCGCAGCGGAGGGGATAGCGATATTGATAAAATATGTAAGCGCCACGACGATAGGTATCAATAAAAATCCGATATTTCCAAGAGGTCTGGTTAGTAAATTTACAAGAGCGCGGTCGCATTCGGTAAATTTCATCACGAAGGCAAAACCCATGCTGGCGCAGATCGCCTTAATAAGACCTGCTTTAGTCATATACGAGGTAAAGGCGCCCAGCCCGTCCAGCGGCTTTAGACAAAGCACGCACAGCACCAAACCCACCCCGATAAGCACGGTTTTAGTATCCTTCTTCATGATTAGCAAAGCGACGACTGCGACGATACCCGCAAGCGCCAAAAATAGCCTAAACGTCTGCACGATAACTCCTTTTAAATTTTAAATTTACTTCCCACGGCGATGCGCGAGATCTCTTTTTTATACCCGAATTTCAGCACGTCCGCATGCCCCATCACCTCGCACTCGTTTCCGTTTATCAAAAACGCGCTGCCCTCGGGCATAGCATAGACGCTGTCGTTTTGATTGACGATCAAAAACTCCTCCAGCCGCTCCTCCCTGCTCTCGCCATTGTGGTTTGAAATTTTGCCGCTTATGAAGTGCGGATTGATCTGATACGGAAAGATCCCCAGAGCTACCGGCGAAGGCGGAAAGACGATCGGCATATCATTGGTAGTCATCATCGTCTTGCCCGCGACGTTTGCACCTGCAGACCAGCCGAAATACGGCGTACCGTTATCTACGGCATCTTTGATCGCGCCTAAGAGATCAAATTTATAAAGCTCATTTAGCAGCACGAAGGTATTGCCGCCGCCGATGCAGATCGATTTGGCATTTTTAACGGCGGCTTTCATATCGGCGAATCGGTGGATCGATCTGATATTGTTGCTCCCCAAACAGTCCGCGACTTTCTGCTCGTATTGATCGTTCGTGCGCCTAACGCCTGCAAACGGAATGAATAAAATTTCATCCTCCCAAAGACTTCCTAAAAATTCCTTGATCCACCCCTTGCAGTGGTTTAGATAGCCGCTGTCTTTGTAACTGGAAGCGCTTAGAAGTAGTGCTCTTTTCATGCCGCTTTCCTTAAGCTTTGCCGTTTAGCTTATACGCGCAGCGCAGATACACGTCCACCCCCGCAAGTAGCGAGTCCTCGTCGAAGTCGAATTTGGCGTTGTGATGTCCCGCCGCAAGCGTCGTGCCGATCATCAGATATCCGCTTTTGCCGCCCGCATCTTGTACCGAGCGCATAAAATGCGCGAAGTCCTCGCATGCACCGAAGTTTAGCTCCCTTACGATTTTATCATCGTCGATAAACGGCGACGCCTTCGCCGCATCCTCGTAAAGCTGCGTGGTAGCCTCGTCGCTATCGCCGCCTGCGGTACCGCCCGTGACCTGCACGTCGTAGCTGACGCCGTAAATTTTAGAAACGCCCTCCACTATGTCCATGCATTTGGCCTTCATAAACTCATTCAGCTCCGTGCTCTCGCCGCGCGTCTCGCACGCAAGGTAGCCGTTAGGCGCGATGACGTTGCGCCCTTCGCCAGCGCGCAGCACGCCTACGTTAATACGCGTGACGCCGTCTGCGTGCCTCGTGATGCCGTGCATATCAAGCGCCATCTCGGCTGCGGCAAGCAGGGCGTTGGCTCCGTTTTGCGGTGCGCCCGCTGCGTGAGCGGACTTACCTTTTAAATTTATGTCAAATTTAGTGGTCGCAAGCAGCTTTTTGGTACCGCAGATGATGCCTCTCATCGTGTTTGCCTGAAAGCCGATATGACCGCCCAGCAGATAATCTACGCCCTTGGTGACGCCCGCAGCTTCCATACCTACGGCGCCTCTGGTGCCCTCCTCGGCGGTTTGGAAGATAAATCTAAATTTACCGCTAAAATCGCCTAAGCTCTGCGCGATCAGCTTTGCTAAAGCAAGCCCCATCGTGATATGCCCGTCGTGCCCGCACGCATGCGTGATGCCGCTAATGTCGGAGCGAAAGCCCTCCTTAAAAGGGCGGTGATCCGCGTCCGTGCTCTCGGTCACGTCTACGCCGTCTATATCAAATCTAAAAGCGACCGTCTTGCCCGCGCGCCTCGTGTCTATTTCGGCCACTAGACCCGTTAGCCCGTCCTCCATCGCATCAAGAAATTTTATCTGATCTGCGTTTAGCAGCTCTTTGGCGCGCTGCTTCGCCTTCTCGCAGGCATCCTTGCTGCCTACGCCCTGCCTGGCTTCTGCCTTTACCACCTCGCGACCGAGCTTTATCTCATAGCCCAAGCGCTGCATACGATCTGCGATAACCGCGGTCGTAAAAAAGGTAAACCAGCCCGTCTCGGGATGCGAGTGAAAAAACCTGCGATCCCCGATCATCTCGCTTTTTAGCGCCTCTACTTTTTGTGCGATAGTATCCATCTTCTCTCCTTTATTTTTTAGCTAAGCTTAACATCGCCGCGGCTAAAACCTTCGTAGCGGCAAACGCGTCGTGCCAGTTTATGCTTTCGTTTACGTTGTGGCTGATGCCGTCCTTGCACGGCACGAAGAGCATCCCCACGCGACCTGCGAGCTCCGTCATATTCATCGCGTCGTGTCCCGCACCACTAGGAAGCCTCAGGCTTGGAATTTTAAGCTCGCAGGCGCAGTTCTCAAGCAGATCTATCATCTCCTCGCTTAGCTTTACGGGGCGATCTTTGATGAGATTTTTTAGTTCGAATTTGCACCCTCTGCGAGCGCAAATTTCATCTATCGCGGCACAAATTTGATCATCCGCCGCTCTAAGCGCCTCTTCGTCTATATCGCGTATGTCAAGACCTAGCGTGCAAAAGCCCGGGATCACGTTTAGCACGCCGGGTATCGCATTTGCATAGCCCGTCGTTGCAACCGTGGTTTTGCCCTCCTTGGCGATCCTCTCCGCGCTTAAAACAATCTCGCTAGCGCAAGCCAGGGCGTCGCAGCGCATATCCATCGGCGTAGCGCCGCTGTGATCGGCTCTGCCCT
>CAUVFI010000088.1:0-4576 GCA_963551055.1 uncultured Campylobacter sp.
ATGCGATCGTGGACGATAGCGATAACCCAAGCGGCGAGGATAGCTACTACGTATATGCCGATAAATGCGTCGAGTGCGTGGGTTACAACGACGAGCCGGCTTGCGCTAGCGCCTGTCCGACCGATGGCTGTATCGTCTGGAGCGACATCGTAGCGGGTCAACCTAGCAGGGATTCCATAGGTGCGGATCTACGTAGCGGAGATACCCCGGTATTTTCTTAGCAGATAAAATTCCGCGATCAAATGCGCGGAATTTTAATTCATTCAATCCTTAAATAAATTTTAACCTATTTTTCGATACAATCCGCCTTTCACTTTAAGGAGATTATATGCAGCAAACGCTTTCTATTATTAAGCCTGATGCCGTTAAAAAGGGCGTTATTGGCAAAATTATCGATCGTTTCGAAAGCCACGGACTAAGAATCGCAGCGGCTAAAAAATTATGCCTAAGCGCCGAAGATGCGGGTAAATTTTATGAAATTCACAAGGATCGCCCTTTTTATAAGGATCTGATTGAGTTTATGACTAGCGGTCCGGTGGTCGTAATGGTGCTAGAAGGCGATGATGCCGTAGCTAAAAATCGCGCGCTAATGGGCGCTACCGATCCGAAAAAAGCCGATAAAGGCACTATCAGAGCGGACTTTGCGGACAGCATCGACGCTAACGCCGTTCACGGCAGCGACAGCCTAGAAAACGCAAAAACCGAGATCGCATTTTTCTTTGCAAAAAGAGAAATTTGCTAAGAGTGCCGCGTGAAGATCGCTTTTGCTAAAATTTCCGCATCACCCGTGCCGTTTGAAATTTCGAGGGACGGGCTTAAGCTTAGCGGAAATTTAAAACGAAAAGACTCTAAGTTTATCGAGTGCAAGGGCGAAATTAAGGGCAAAATTCCATACATTTGTGACCGTTGCGGCAAAGAATTTGATCTTGACGTAAACGAGAGCGTGAATTTGCTTTTAAGCGAAGGCGTTTTTAACGACGAAAGGCACGAGAGCTTGGACGTTATGGAGTTTTTCGGCGCCGAAGTTGATCTGGATGAAATTTTAAGAAGCGAAACGGAAGCTTTCAAAAGCGACTATTTTTATTGCGAAGAATGCAAGAACTAAATTTATAAAGGAGAAAAAATGGCAGTTCCAAAGCGAAGAGTTAGTAAAACTCGTGCGGCGAAAAGACGCACTCACTACAAAGTGACCCTTCCGATTCCCGTCAAAGATAAAGACGGAAGCTGGAAAATTCCGCATAGAATAAACAAAACTACGGGCGAATATTAATCCGATGATTTCCGTTGCTATAGACGCGATGGGCGGTGATTTCGGCTGCGAGCCGATAATAAACGGAGTCGTAGATGCGCTGCGAGAGCGTAAATTTAATGCATTTTTGGTAGGCGACGAAGCGAGTATCAAGCCTTTTATCCCGCAAGGTTATGGATTTGAGAAGTATATCACTTACGTAGCCGCAAGCGAAGTCTTTGAGATGAAAGAGGGCGCGACAGACGCGCTCAAACGCAAAGAAAGCAGCATCTTTAAAGCGGTTGATCTGGTAAAAAGTGGCGCATGCAAAGCCGTGGTGTCCGCAGGACACAGCGGCGCTACGATGAGTCTTGCGACGCTTCGCATAGGCAGGCTGAAAGGCATTTTACGCCCGGCGATTGCTACGCTGATGCCAAATTCCATAGGTGGACGTACGCTTGTGCTGGATGTGGGCGCTTATGTGGATTGTAAGCCTGAGAATTTATTTCAATTCGCGATTATGGGCGAAGCATACGCCAAGGAGATTATGGGTTTAAACGCACCACGCATCGGCTTATTATCCAACGGCGAGGAGGATAGTAAAGGCAACGAGGTAACAAAAGAAACCTTTCATATGCTTAAGAAGATGCAAAATTTTATCGGTAATGTCGAAGGCAATCAAATTTTTGACGGCTCCGTGGATGTCGTAGTGTGCGACGGATTTATCGGTAACATTATGCTAAAATCCAGCGAAGGTGTCGCAAGCGCTATCGGCAAACTTATTAAAAACGAAACTAAAAAATCCCCGATTGCCATCGCTGGCTCCATTTTGATGAAGCGCGTCTTTAAGATAATCAAAAAAAGCACGGACTACGACGAATACGGCGGCGCGCCGCTTTTAGGCGTCAAAGAATGCGTCATCATAAGCCACGGCAAAAGCACCCCGAAAGCCGTTAAAAACGCGATCTTTCAGGCGCTTAAATTTGCAGATTCTAAAATCAACTCCGCGATAGAAAGCGAAATTTCTTCAAACGAGCAAAAATGAAAAAAGCCTCGATGATCTCGATCGCAGCATACGCGCCGAGTCAAATTTTAACTAATTTCGATCTTGAAAAAATGGTTGAAACAACTGATGAATGGATTGTCAAGCGCACAGGCATTCATGAGCGCCGCATCGCGAAGGGCGAGACTACTAGCGATCTGGGCATGAAGGTTGCAGCGCTTGCGATCGAGCGTAGCGGCTTGCAAAAAAACGAGATCGATGCAATAATATGCGCCACGATCTCACCCGATTATTTCTGTATGCCCTCGACCGCGTGCGTCATCGCAGATAAACTAGGCTTAAATTTCGGTATCACGGCGTTTGATATAAATGCCGCCTGTACAGGCTTCATCTATCTTTTGGAGCTCGCAAAATCCCTCATTGAAAGTGGCGCTAAAAAACACGTATTGATAATCGGCACGGAAAAGTTAAGCTCTATAGTCGATTGGAGCGACCGCGCTACGTGCATACTTTTCGGCGACGGCGCAGGCGCTGCGGTTATCGCGGCGCGTGACGATAACGAAATCATCGACATTCATACCGCTAGCGACGGCAGCAAGGGCGATCTTCTCATTACCGCAGCCCCGGGTAGCGTAAATCCACTCAGCCAAAAAATCATCGACGAAAAGCTGGGCTTCATGCAGATGGCGGGGCGCGAGGTCTTTAAAATAGCGGTGCCGACGCTTAGTAACGATGTCGTGGAGATTTTGGCGAAAAATAAAATTTCGCCCGAGCAGGTCGATCTTTTCATCCCGCATCAGGCAAATTTACGCATTATCGAGGCGGTCAAGGCTAGACTGGAATTTAGCGATGAGCAGTGCGTACTTACGATCGGTAAATACGGCAACACGAGCTCGGCGTCGATCCCGATGGCAATCAATGACGCTTACGAGAGCGGCAGGCTCAAAAACGGCTCGCTTATGCTTTTGGATGCGTTCGGCGGCGGCTTTACGTGGGGTAGTGCGCTTTTAAAATTCGGCGGTAAGAGCACAAACTAGCGCTTTTTAAATTTTATTATCTTTGAATTTCGCTATATTTAAGAGTTAAAATTCCAAGCTTATTTATAAAACTAATTTCAAATTTATATTTATTCTGAGTCTGGTTTCAAAATTTTAAAATGAAGCGTTTGCGATTGAAAGCATATTATAATCTTGCGCAGTTAACATATCGGCTTCTGCGTGAGATAGTAAAACGACGTTAGTCTTAGGTCTGCTGCTTTTTGGCGGCGGGCTTTTCAAATACAAAAGAAATCAAATATTCGATAGCTTAAATGGGCGTTAATTTCAGCCGATTCTGCATTAACGGCTTTTATAGCTGCAAAGCTCGGCAAGTATTTTTACGGCGACGTATGGTGGATCTTTTGAGCGACCTACACATAGGCTTTAGAATAAAATTTAAATACCAAAACGCCCACAACAGCAAGTATCAAATTGCCTTAGATTTGAAATTTGGCATAAACGCCGGTAAATTTAATCAAATACCGCAAACAGGGCGATAAAGGATGCCATGCCATGAGTGCAGGAGCGTCCTATCTATATTGGGTTCGTTAAAACCTCCAGTTATCCCATCTCTCCGCTATACAATATGCTCTAAAAAAGGATAGGATATTAAAATTATCCCTGTGTAAATAGCGGCAAGCCGGAAGGTGCGGTCGCGTCAGCTGCAGACTAAAGCGGTCAATGCACTTAGCTTTAGTGCGAAAGCTACAGCGGTTTATAAGTTTTGATGATATGCCTAGCTCAATGCTATTGTAAGCATTGAAAAATTTTAGCACGAAATATCATCTCACAGTTACGGACGACAGGTATTAAAGCATATTATCAAGGCAATTTTTTATAAATTTTAAGTTCAAATTCCATTCGGATAAAATTTCGATTATTTTTTAGAAAGCGATCTAAAATTATTTAAAATTTCCTCGTTAACTTGGACTATCTAGCGTTTTGTTCGTGCGCCAGGTTTAAAATTTTAAATAACGTAAAATCCTAAATTCTCGTGCTTAAGGATAATTTTTCTGATCTCTTTTAGTAAGCTGAGCGAGGCTTCGATTTCGACGCGGCGGGTGCTGACACTCTCGACGTTTGCGCCCACGCTTACGCCTTTTGCGAGGGCGTATTTGTAGATGAAATCAAACATCTCTGCGCACAGCGCTGTTGAACTTTGCAAAATATCGACGCTGCTTTGCAGCCGTTGCTGCAAAAAATCTGGCACCGAGATGCCAAGCCACTTCATAAACTCAAGCGTCTTTAGGCTACCGCACGGCGTGAAAGTAAAGATTATCGGCACCTTTTTGCACTCCAAAGCGGCGT
>CAUVFI010000089.1:0-4574 GCA_963551055.1 uncultured Campylobacter sp.
GGCAGCGGATACTCCAACTACTATAGAATTTTAACGCTCGACGTGGATTACATAAAGATCGACGGAGCGCTCATCAAAAACATCGCAAACGATAAAAACTCGCGCGCTATCGTCGAAACGATCGCTAACTTCGCGCACAAGCAGGGCTACGAGCTCATCGCCGAATACGTAGAAAACCACGAAATTTCAATCATCTTAGAAGAGATGGGGATTAAATATATGCAAGGCTACTTCTACAGTAAGCCAATGGAGCCTTCGAGGATAAAATTCTAATCTCATCTCGCCGTAGCCTTATGACCCGCCTTTTTAAATTTACGAGCCAAAGATCGTCTCCGTAAGGCGATAAATTTTGATTTAGCAAGCTGCTGCTTTAATACGAAATTTATCTTGACAAATACTACGCGGTTTTATCGCGAACTTATGGCGCGCCTTATAGCTAAATTCCCAAAAAGCTTACGCGTGGCAAATGAAGTGGGAGCTAAATTTAAAATTTAATGACGGATTTATGGACGAAATTTTGTAAAGTTCAAAATTTTAAAATTCCAAGCCGTAGAATTTTAAAATTTGAAATGCGCGAGCTGCAAATTTAAGGCTAAATTTTAAAATTCCGTAGCGATAAAATTTTAAATTCCGCGCCTTAAACCCGCCTGCAAATTTTAAAATTTTATGGCGCAAATTTCGATCTATTCGTTTTATAACATTTCGCGCGAGCTTTGCAAAAATAAAAATTTTAACGAGCTTTGCTCTAAGTAGCGATAGGGCTTTCAAATGCAGGCGGAATTTTTAAGTGCAAACTTTCTTGCTTTCAGCGAGAATGAGCTTAAATTTTAGGCTTTAGCGCATTAGCTCAAGCAAATTCGCTCTAAGCCTTCATACTCCCCGTATCTTTAAATCTTTGATGCCACGACAGCGCCTCGCTTAAGATGTGTGGAGTATGCCCCGCACAGGGCTGCGCACATGCCCGCTCGAAATAATCTCTCAGCGCGTCTTGGTAAGTGGGATGCGCGATGCTTATCATCGCGCGAGCCCGCTCACGAGGGCATTTACCGCGCAGATCGGCGATGCCGTATTCGGTGATGATGACCTGGGTGTCGTGCTCGGTATGATCGACATGGCTCACGAACGGCACGATAGCGCTGATCGCGCCGCCTTTAGCGAGCGATGGGCTAAGAAATAGCGACAAATATCCGTTGCGAGCAAAGTCGCTGCTACCGCCGATGCCATTTTTCATCTGCGAGCCCATGACGTTAGTGGAGTTTACGTTGCCGTAGATGTCTGCCTCGAGCATGCCATTCATCGACACGACGCCAAGCCTTCTAATAAGCGCTGGCGAGTTGGAGACGTCTTGTGAACGCAGTATGATGTGCTTGCGGTAGAAATCGATGTTTTTTTGAAATTCCTCGACACCTGCGGGGCTAAGCGATAGCGCTGTGGCACTTGCAGTACCTACGACGCCTCTTTTGATGAGATCTAGCATGCCGTCTTGGATCACCTCGGAGTAGCACTGCAGCCCTTGATAGCCGGCGCCTTGTAGTGAGCTAAGCACGGCGTTGGCGATATTGCCGATGCCCGATTGTAGCGGCAGTAGCTTCTTTGCGGGAAGTCTGCCGCAAGCCTCCTCGTTTTTTAAGAATTTTACGACGTTGCAGCCGATCGCACTTGAAATTTCATCCACGGCGGTAAAATTATTGACGCGATCATGCGTCCTAGTCTCTATTACAGCGACTACTTTGGCAGGATCTACATGCATATAGGGGCTACCTACGCGATCGCCTACGTGTTTAATCGGCAGATCCTTAGCATGCGGCGGCAGGCGCAGATCTGTAACGTCGTGAATGCCCTCAAGCTCAAGCGGCTGATAGTAATTCACTTCTAAAATCACGCGATCGGCGATATCGAGCCATGCTTGGTTATTGCCTAGCGACGTGGACGGCACGAGCTCGCCGCTTTCTTTAATCGCCACTACTTCGATCACAGCAAAGTTTAGATGTGGAAAAAAGCCCGCCTTAAGCTGAGCAGCAAGGCTTGATAGATGCACGTCCGTGTATCGCACGGCGCCGCTATTTATCGCACGGCGCATATCGGCATCCGTAAAAAACGGCGCGCGAAAGCTCACAGCGCCTGCTTTTGCCAAAACTCCGTCTAAAAGCGGATCGGTCGATGCACCTGTAAAAATTTCGATTTGATAGGGCTGGTCTTTTTCGTGCAATGCTATCGCTCGTTGCGCCAGAGCTTGTGGTAGAGCTAGCGCGCAGCCCGCCCCAACAAAGCCGCTAAAGCCCACCGATGCGCCATTTGGGATCAGTTCGCAGGCTTTCTCGGCGCTCATAATTTTTGATTTTAGATATTCGTTTTGCACGCGTGAGTTCATTTTCCGTCCTAGCCGTGATTTGGGCGAAATTATAATATTTTTGCGCTAAATTTCAAAATCTAAAATTTCGTGCACGAGCTAGGCTATAGAGCAAAATATGGGGGCGGTCGGTTGGGATACGCCGCAAACGCTTCCGATCAGACTTTTTGCTTCGGCGGTTTGCAATACCCGCTTGCACAAGCGCTCGGTAAATAGGGTTTTAAGTGTGATTGAAGCTTAGTTTATAGTCTTGCTGCGATACTGCAAACGCTTATTGCGCACCCAATCTTGCGGAATTTAAGCGCAAAATTTACGCATAATTTTGAGAGCTGCGATATTTAAATTTAAGCTTCCTTTTGCAATTTAATCGCTCGCTACACTCAAATTTAAATCTCCGCCTCGCAATTTTAAAATAGGTGTTTTGAAATTTATCGCTCGTGGCGTTTAAATTCCGCGTCTAGCGAGCCTTGAACTCATATTTGAAATTCCATCGCTTGCGATGCACGCATTTGCCCGCCGCACCTATATTTTAATCCGCATTAATTGAAATTCCCTCTGTCTAAAATTCTAACCTCTTCGCACAATATGGCAGTTTAAAATTTCAAATTTCGCGCTTTTTTGGGAGGGCGGTTCGACGTAGATACGCAAAATTTTGATATTTTACGCTTGCAAAATTCTAAAAATTATATCATCACGGCTAGATTGCAGATTTTGTTTAAATTCTAGTTCTTAAAATTGTAGCTCCAGCCGTTACACGAGATCTTTAATTCAAAGAGCCTTGCCGCGTACATTCTAATCTCTCTGAGCCCAAAAATTGACGCCGCTTAATACATGAATTTAAACGCGTTTTAGAATTCAAAATTTAGCCCGCCTTGTTACCATTTTCGGTCGAGCTCTATAAAATTTCGGCAAATTTTATTTTGCTAAAATTCCAAAAATTTTATCGCCGCAAAATAGGGCGAAATTTTATCTCTGCGGCTTGCCGTCGCCGAATTTCGCGACTATCTCCTCGCTGCAGCTCTCTTTGGGCGCCCAGCCATCGCGCTTCATCCGCGCTAGATTGTCGCACGCCTCCTGCGAGCCGCCCTCGCAAAGCTCGTCGTATATCACGAGGCTGCGGCATTGCCCGCTCGCGAAACTCTCCAGCACCGCGGCGTTGCCCAGGCAGGCTCGCTCGCGCAGATTGCTCATCGCGCGCTCGCCTGCGCCGCCCATTTTATTTCCCTGCTTCCGCTCGGCGAGGGTGGCGAGCTCGCACGCGTTTGCGAAAAAGCCCTGCGCTTTGAGGCGGTTTCGCACGACGCCGCGACCGCCCAGCTCGTATCTCATCGCCGCTTCGTAGCATGCGGCGGCGTCCTTTTTACTGCACTTTGCTAAAAGCGCGCTAGTTTTTGCGCTGCTAAATTTAAACTCTTTGGCTTCGCTGCCCGCGCTTGCCAAACTAAGCGCCAGCGCCGCCGCTAGCGCAAGCTTTAAAACTTTCATCTTTACTCCTTTTGATTTTGTTTATCCGCCGCGCACCCCGATTTACTGCTTCATTGCGCCGCACCCGTCGCCCGCTAAAATTTAAAAGGCTCACGCGCCTTATTTGCGATCGAAGTTTGGAATTTTATCGCCTCTGTCGCGCTAATTTTTCGGTAGTAGATCGAGCACCGCGCAGGCGCGCTTGTTGTGCATTTTGCATGCCCTGTCTAGCGCTTTCCCCGAGAGCTCAAAACTTTGAGGAGTGCCGATTCCTTGGAGATATTTGACCGACAGCTCGTAGCAAGCTTCGCTACTGCCGGCATCGCACTGCTCGCGAAAAAGCTCAAACGACGCCACGACATCCTTCTCTACGCCCAAGCCGCGCCCTAGCGCATCTGCGTAGAAAAAGCACGACAGCTGATCTTTTCGTTCGCAGCCGCTTTTCAGACCACGCGTGACGCGCTCGCAGGAGCCTTCGTCGCTTTTTACGATGCAGCTTTGCAGATCCGCCCGTGAAATTCCGTCCGTTTGGATGACCGCATCGGCGCTGCTTTGCGAGCCGGCGCTTGCTTCGCCACTCTTTATAAAGTGCGCGCTTTGGATCCCGCCGATACTCGTTGTTTTGTCCGCTACGGAAATTTTATCCGCTCGCGCGCTCTCGCCGCAGTTTGCCGCAAGTGCGCAAAATAGCGCCAAAAATAGAAATTTTTTCATACCCGCCTCCGTTAAATTTAGCGCCATTTTAATTAAAAATGCTGAA
>CAUVFI010000090.1:0-4553 GCA_963551055.1 uncultured Campylobacter sp.
GTAAATTTCGCTCAGATAGCCGCCGCTTGCCTTATCCAGGCTCATGAAGATATTTAGGCTCTGGCCTTGATCGATCCATTTTTGGCGGATGGCGCCCACCTTTACGAGCAGGCGCTGATCGAGCTCGTACGCAGGCACGTACGCCTGCCACGTTTTCGGGCTTAAATTCGGTACGACGACCGGGATCATGCCGCTTAGATTGTGCTCGAACCATTTGCGCTTATACACCGGCTCGATCGTCTGCGTGGTGCCTACGAGTATGCTGATACTGGATGTCGGCGCGATCGCCATCAGGTAGCCGTTTCGCATGCCGTCGCGCTTTACTTTCTCGCGCAGCCCGTCCCAGTCGCAGCTGTTCTGCTCAAAAAGCCCGCCGCGCTTAACGAGCGCCTTAGCGTTTTCGTTCGCTAAATCGATCGGGAAAATTCCTTCGCTCCACTTCGAGCCCGCGAAATCGGGGTATCTGCCCTTTTCTACGGCTAAATTTGAACTTGCCTTGATCGCGTTAAAGCTCACGTTTTCCATTATCCTATCGATCAGCTCGAAGTGCTCGTAGCTGCCCCACTTCACGCCGCGCTCGGCAAGCATCTGCGCCTCGCCCATTACGCCGAGCCCTATCGCGCGGGTTTTTAGATTGGTATGTTTGACCTTGGCGTGCGGGTAAAAATTTAGATCGATGACGTTATCGAGCATTCGCACGGCGATCGGCATCACGCGAGCTATCTCCTCGCGGCTGTTGATTTTGCTTAAATTTACGCTTGCGAGGTTGCAAACCGCCGTCGCGCCCTCGCTGCAGCCTTTTTCCACGATAAAAATTTCTTTGCCGCCCAGCGTGTCTAGCGCTGTGATCTTTTTCGCCTTTTTTACGATGCCCGCGTCGGTCGCCACATCTTCGTTTTCCTCAAACAGCCTCTCGCTGCCGTCATCGAAAACGACTTTGATTTTGTAGTGGTTCGGCGCCGTATTTTGAAAGATCTCCGTGCATAAATTTGAGCTTCTGATTAAGCCTTGATGCGCGTTTGGATTGATGCGGTTGGCGTTATCTTTGAAGCACAAAAACGGCATTCCGGTCTCAAAATAGCTCGTTAAAATTTTCTTCCAAAGCTCCTTTACCAGGATGGTAGATTTTGAAATTTTATCGTCGGCCTCGTACTGCTCGTAGCGCGCTTCAAATTCCGCGCCATATAGATCGCTCAGATCGCTTACCTCTGCAGGATCGAAGAGCGTCCACTTGCCGCCGCTTTGAAGTCTTTTCATAAACAGATCGTTTATCCACAGCGCGGGGAAAATTTCATGCGCGCGGCGCCTCTCCTCGCCCGAGTTTTTGCGCAGATCGAGGAAGTCGCTCACGTCCATATGCCACGGCTCGATATACACGGCGATAGCGCCCTTACGCGTGCCCAGCTGATCGACGGCGACGGCGATGTCGTTCGTGATCTTTAAAAATGGGATGATGCCGCCCGCGGCGTTTTTATGCCCGTCGATGCTGCCGCCCATCGCGCGCACCTTGCACCAGTCCCAGCCGATACCGCCGCCGAATTTGCTCAAAAGAGCCATCTCCTTGTAGCTATCGAAAATCCCTTCGATATTATCGGGCGTGCTTCCCACGTAGCAGCTGCTTAGCTGATGCCGCGTCGTGCGGGCGTTTGAGAGCGTAGGAGTAGCGAGCATGACTTCAAATTTAGATATGAGATCGTAAAATTTCTTCGCCCAGCTCTGGCAGTCAAGCTCGTTTTGCGCAAGGAACATCGCGATCGCCATAAACATCTGCTGCGGAAGCTCGATCGGCGCGCCGCTTTTATCCTTGATGAGGTAGCGATCGTAAAGCGTTTTAATGCCTAGGTAGTTAAACTGCAAATCGCGCTGCGGCTGCAAATAAGAATTTAGATCCTCTAGATCGTATTTTTCCTTTAAGCCAAGCATTATGCGGCCTGCCGCCTCGCCGCGAGCGAAGTAATCTTGCAGGCTGTTATAGCCGCTAAAGCCAGTTACTTTATGATACAGATCGTATAAAAATAACCGCGCGGCGACGAAGGTCCAGTTCGGGCGATCCACGTCAATCTTTTCGACTGCGGTTTTGATGAGGGTTTGTTGGATCTCTTCGGTGGTGATCATATCGCGAAACTGGATCTTTGCGTCCACCTCAAGCTCGCTAAGGCTTACGTTTTCCAGCCCCTCTACTGCCTCGCTCGTGTATTTTTTGATCTTGCTTACGTCAAGTTCCTCGGTTCTGCCGTTGCGTTTGATTACTTTCATATCGTTCCTTGAAATTTAAAAATGCAAATTTAGCGTTAGTTTCCCAACATAAAATACGTCGTCAAAAGAGGCAGCGTAATAAATGCCGCTCATCTCCGCCGTCTTTTAAATTTACGCTAGCTGTGCTGCAAAAGCGCGCATTATAGCCAAAATTGCTTAAGTCTATCTGTCATTATTTTGGCTTATAGATTTTAAAATTTAACGAAGCGGGCGGCAATGATGCGGTAAAATTCGAGCGGAATTTTATGGTGGCGCCGCGGAATTTTACAAGGAAAAATTTGAGTGGAGTCTCACGAAATTCTGTGCCGAAAAAGCAAGAAACAAAAAGAGCTTTGCGGGCAGGCTTAAAATCCGCCCGCAAAGCTTAAGAATTTAGTTGTGCGGTAGCGGGATAGGCTTTCCGTTTAAGATCATAGAGTTGCTTGCCTTATCGAAGCTAAACTCCATCTTAACCCCATCTCCATCAGGCTTAAGAAACTGCGAGCCGTAAACTTCCGCCATCGGCGCAAAATCGCGCAAGCTGTCATAAGGCGATAAGAAGTCCGTGATGGTCGTATTTATCGTAGCTTTGCCGTCCAAGCTCATGCGCTTAAAAAGCTGCGTCTCGTCGATGTAGCCGCCTAATAGCGCGCTTGCGTTAAAAGCAAATTTCTTACCGAGGCTATTTTCAAACGAAAAATCATTCACGTTGATTTTCATATCATCTTTTAGCAGCTTCATAAAAAGCTCTTTATTTTCCGCTAATTTTTCGCCTTCTTGCGGATTTGAGATAATAGACAGATATTTTTCGAAAAGTGCGGCGCTAAAGCTGGTATCGACGCCCAAATGGATGTTTCGCACTAGTACGTCAGCGATTTTTAGGCTTTGGGCTTTATCGCTTTCGTTGAAATTTAAAATTCCATCTTTTACGCGGTAGCTACCTTCCGTGCTCATATCCGCAACTACGACGAAGCGCTGTTTATCTACAGTTACGACGAGCTCTTTTGTGCTGCCTGCAAAATCTATGTCATTCAAAAAGAGCTTGGTTATATTATCGTCTAGATCTTGGATACCGTTTTTAAAGTTTGCCTCATAGATAAGATCCTTCATATCAAGACCCGAATCCTTGCCGTCGTCTATAAAAATTTCACCGATTTTAAAGCCCAAGGCTTTTATCGTTTTGCCGCTCATATCGCTCGTGCCGTTTAGGCTAAGGCCTGCAAGACGTCCTATTCCGCCATCTTCGAGCACATTTATATCGGCTAGCTTTGCGCTAAATTTAACCTCTGTAGGTCCGTAGTTTAGATGCGTGCTAAGCGGCGCGTCAGTCTTAAACAGCTTCTTGCAAGGCTCTGCGTAATATGGCGTCTTAATCGTTAAAATTCCGTCGCTCTCAAATCCATCCGCAGCGTTTTTTACGCTATGCTTAATAGTGTAGTCGTATCGGAAAGCAAAATCTTCCGGGAAAATTTTAGCAGGATCTGGCTCGTCCGTATCGTTGCTATCTTGCGCGCCTGCTTTTTCCTTTAGCTTGCTAAAGCCTTCAGCAAGGCTTTTTTGTAGTTTCTCTTTTTTTACTACGCCTTCGATAAAGCCGCTCGAGTTGCTATCTCCGGGATAAAATTTAGCGCTCTTAGTCTCGAAAATTTCGTTTCTAGCGATAAATTCCGCAATCTGCTGCTCAATCGCCGCGCTGGCACTCTTGCCGACCGCACCGTCAACCGTTTTGGTTATACTATCGTTTACACTTTTAGCTACTCCCGTTTTAGCGTCCTTTGTCGCTACAAAAACGCCCACTATAAGCGCTACGATGACCACTAAAGCCGCGATGATCTTTTTCATCATCTCTCCTTTAAATTTAAAATTTATTTGGGTGCGTATTTTGCCGTAAATTTCTAAAATTTTCAAATTCTAGCTTAGTGTGCTTTAACCTAAAAGAAGTTATAATCGCGATATTAATATCAAAATTTAGGAAAACTTATGGCAAAACAAACGAAATATATTTTCGTCACCGGCGGAGTGCTGAGCTCGCTGGGTAAGGGCATTGCGGCGGCGTCGATCGCGACGCTTTTAAAGCACGCGGGGCTTAAAGTGCGCATATTAAAGGCGGATCCTTATATCAACGTCGATCCCGGCACCATGAGCCCGCTGGAGCACGGAGAGGTTTTCGTCACCGACGACGGCGCGGAGACCGATCTGGATCTTGGGCATTATGAGCGGTTCTTGGATGAAAATTTAAGCCAAGACAACAATTTCACCACGGGCAAAGTTTACAGCTCCGTCATCGAAAAGGAGCGCAGGGGCGATTATCTGGGCAA
>CAUVFI010000091.1:0-4549 GCA_963551055.1 uncultured Campylobacter sp.
AGCTTCTGTTCGAGCAAAGCGAGGAATTCGGCGCGCGCAGCGGGCTTGGAATTTTACCCGGTCGCGTCGTAAAATTTGACAAAACGAAATTTAATATTCGGGGGGCGGAATCTGGCGAGCGCTGCGGACAAAATTTTACTTGCGCTGAAAGCCTAAAGATCCCGCACGTCGGCTGGAACAGCGCGCATTTTATCAAGCACTCGCCGATAAATGCGGGCTTAGGCGAGTTTGAGTATCTGTATTTTGTGCACTCCTACCACGTCCTTTGCGCGCGCGAGATCACGCTTGCGAGCACGTTTTACGGCTATGAGTTTACAAGCGCGATCTGGCGCGAAAACGTATTTGCCTTTCAGCCGCATCCCGAAAAAAGCCACGATGCGGGCATAAAAATCATTAAAAATTTTACGGAGCTGTGATGGAGATTTTCCCTGCGATCGATCTGAAACAAGGATGCGCCGTGCGCCTTAGCAAGGGCGAGATGCAAAGCGCAAAAATTTATTCCAAAGACCCCTGCGAGCTAGCCAAAAAATTTGAAGATCTCGGCGCTAAATGGCTGCATTTAGTTGATCTCGACGGCGCGTTTGCGGGCGAGGCGGTAAATTTTAAAGCGATCGAGCGGATCGTAAAAAGCACTCGCCTGCGCGTCGAAGTGGGCGGCGGAATCCGCGACGAAGCGCACATAAAGCAGTATTTGAGCTTAGGCGTCGATAGATTTATCCTAGGTTCGGCGGCGCTTAAAAATAGAGATTTCGTAAGGAGAATGGCGAAGCTTTACCGCATCGTCGTGGGCATAGACGCAAAAAAAGGGCTCGTAGCGACCGAGGGCTGGGCGGAGCTAAGCCGCGTAAAAGCGACCGATTTGGCGCGAGACTACGCGGACGCGGGCGTTTGCGCGATCATCTGCACCGACATATCGCGCGACGGGATGCTAAGCGGCGTGAACGTAGAATTTAGCTGCTCTATTGCCGAAGCTAGCGGCATCGATACTATCGCAAGCGGCGGCGTGAAAGATATGAACGACATAATCGCGCTTAAAAACGCAGGCTCCATCGCGGGCGTCATTGTCGGCAAGGCGTATTACGAGGGCACGCTCGATCTTAAAAAGGCGTTTGAAGCTCTATAAAAACGCCCGAGCGTAAGCAAAGTTTGAACTAAATTTTAGTAATATGCAAATTTTAAAATTTAAAGGCGATGTGAGGCGATGAAAGATTTTTTTTATGAGATGATCGTAAAAAGCGCGAATGCGAGCGAGCTTTTTAAGGGCTTTGCGTTCGAGCTCGGCGTTACCTGCGTCGAAGAACGCGGCGAGCGCTTCATAATCCGCGACGAAGAGGATCTGCAAAATTTAAAATTTGCGTTTGAAGAGTTTAAAAAGGCGCTCGCGCGATCTCTTAATTTAGACGCCGATCTGCAGATCGAAATTTCAAAAAAGCAAAATAAAGATTGGCTAGACGAATACAAAAAAGGCGTCGCGCCCGTGGCGGTCGGCAAATTTTACGTTCGTCCGAGCTGGTGCGAAAGATCGCAAGATCCCGCGCTAATCGATCTGCTGATCGATCCTGCGCTGGCGTTCGGCTCGGGTCATCACGAAAGCACCAATATGTGTCTGGCGCTACTTAGCGAGCTTACTTGCGCGGGCATGAGCGTGCTTGACGTGGGCTGTGGCAGCGGAATTTTAAGTATCGCGATGAAAAAACTGGGCGCAAAGGCAAGTGCCTGCGATACCGACGAGCAGGCGGTGACCGCTACGCAGCAAAATGCCGAGAAAAACGGCGTGCAGATCGATAAAATTTGGCTCGGCAGCGTTTCAAGCCTAAACGAGCAAAGTTCAAGCAAAAGCGCGCAGCCGCAGTTTGATCTCGTCGTCGCAAATATAATCGCCGACGTGATTTTGATCCTAAGCGCGGATCTGAAAAAAGCGCTAAAACCTGGCAGCAAGCTCGTGCTGTCGGGAATTTTAGAAAAATATAAAGATAGAATAGAGCAAGCCTTTTCGGATTTAAATTTCGTGCAGATGAAAAAGCAAAACGAATGGCTTAGCTTCGTATATGAAAGGAAGATATGAACAATAACCAAAACAATCAACCCCCTCAAAACGGCGGCGGAAATAATTTTTTTAATAAAAATCCGATCGGCGTTTTTATTATTTTCGCGCTTATTTTGATAGTCGTGTTTAAGGCGATATCGCCAAGCGGCGGTTTTAATAGCGACGGTATGCTGGGCTCCGTCTCGGGCGAGACTAGAAACGTAAGCTACTCGGAGCTAAAATCGCAGATCAAAAACTCTCAAGTAAGCATGGTTTCCATCGGAAGCTCCACAATTAAAGCGCAAGTAGGCAATGTAATCTACACCGCCAAGCGCGTGGATGATCCAGAGCTAGTTCAAATTTTAGAATCGCGCAAAATTCCATACGGCGCGTATAACGAGAGCAACTTTTTGACCGATCTGCTCTTTAGCTGGGTCTTGCCGCTCGTGATTTTCTTTGGAATTTGGATGTTTTTGGCCAACCGCATGCAGCGCAATATGGGCGGCGGCATGCTCGGCATCGGAAGCTCTAAAAACCTGGTAAGCGCCGAAAAGCCGAAGGTTAAATTTAGCGATGTAGCGGGCGTCGAAGAGGCGAAAGAGGAGGTTAAGGAGATCGTAGATTTCTTAAAAAACCCCGAGCGATACATCAGCCTCGGGGCTAAAATTCCAAAAGGCGTGCTTTTGGTGGGTCCTCCGGGCACAGGTAAGACGCTGCTAGCCAAGGCTGTCGCGGGCGAAGCGGACGTGCCGTTTTTTTCGGTATCGGGCTCCAGCTTCATCGAGATGTTCGTAGGCGTGGGCGCCAGCAGGGTGCGCGATCTATTTGATAACGCTAAAAAGCAGGCTCCGGCGATCGTTTTCATCGACGAGATCGACGCGATCGGCAAAAGCAGAACCGCAGGCGGTATCGGCGGCGGTAACGACGAGCGCGAGCAGACGCTAAATCAGCTGCTTGCCGAGATGGACGGCTTCGGCTCGGAATCAAGCCCGGTAATCGTCCTTGCGGCTACCAACCGCCCGGAGACGCTGGATGCGGCGCTTCTGCGTCCGGGCAGATTCGATAGGCAGGTTCTGGTCGATAGACCTGATTTTGACGGCAGAATGGCGATTTTGAAAGTGCATATGCGCGACGTTAAATTTGCCCGCGATATCGATATCGAAGAGATCGCGCGCCTTACCGTGGGCTTTGCGGGAGCCGATCTTGCAAACATCATCAACGAAGCCGCGCTTTTAGCTGGTCGCGAGGCAAAGGCGGAGGTCGAGCAAAAAGACCTGCTCGAAGCGATCGAACGCGTCGGTATCGGACTGGCTAAAAAATCGCGCCGCGTAAGCCCGATCGAAAAGCGGATCGTCGCCTACCACGAAAGCGGTCATGCGCTCATCGCCGAGCTTACCAAAGGCGCGATGCCGGTATCTAAAGTAACTATCGTGCCGCGCGGATTGAGTGCTGCGGGATACACGCTAAATTCTCCGTTTGAAAATAGATATCTGCATCAGCGCCATGAAATTTTTGCCGAGATCGATACGTTTTTGGCGGGGCGCGCGGCGGAGGACGTGTTTTTAGGCGAGATCACCGACGGCGCGGGCAACGACCTACAGCGCGCTACCGATATGCTTAAATTTATGGCCACTCAGGTCGGAATGACCGAAGCGTTGGGGCTTGCGGTGTTAGAAAAGCAGCAGTATTCCTTCCTAAACGGCGGACAGAGTATCAAGGATTACAGCGAGGTAACGGCGGTTAAGATCGACGAATATGTCCGCAAGACGCTGGATGAGCGCTATGTGGCGGTGAAAGAGACGCTAAGGACCTATGCTCCGGCGATCGAGGAGATGGTGAAGGCGCTGTATGAGAAGGAGACGGTCTCTGGAGAGCAGATCGTGGAGATCATCTCTAAATTTGAAAAAGATAACGGCATGCCTACCCGGCTGGTGCGAAATTTAGGCGCTAACGACGATATCGAAAGCGCAAAGAGCGAAGCTTAAATTTAAAGCTTCGCGCGCGGTAAGAACTTAGGGCTAAATTTTAAGAAGGTCGCGCTAAAATGCTTTGCGCGTGATCCGCGGCGCCGGAGAAAAAGCGGCGCGAAAATAAAATTTAAAGAGTGAGAGATGGAAGAGGAAAAGGGAAAACTAATCTACATATTGCCGAATTTTTTCACGGCGGCAAGCGTATTTTTGGCGGTTATCAGCATAATTTCTACGATCAAAGGCAACTTTAGCGCCGCGATCTTTTATATCATTTTATCCTTGATCTGCGACGGGCTTGACGGCCGCGTGGCGAGGCTAACGCATGCGACGTCGAAATTCGGCGTGGAATTCGACAGCCTTGCGGATATCGTGGCTTTCGGCGTAGCGCCGGCGCTACTGTTTTACTGCGCGGTCGGGTACGATTACGGTAAGGTCGGCTCGCTCGTAGCCGCGCTTTACGTGGTTTTCGGCGCGATTAGACTGGCGCGATTCAACGTAACTACGGGCACCTACGAGCCTAGCGTTTTTATCGGGCTGCCGATACCAACGGCAG
>CAUVFI010000092.1:0-4543 GCA_963551055.1 uncultured Campylobacter sp.
GATTCTAGGAAAATTTGACCGTCAGTGATAGAGATAACGTTTGTAGGGATATACGCCGAAACGTCGCCTGCCTGCGTCTCGATAATAGGAAGCGCCGTTAAGCTGCCTGCACCGAGTGCATCGCTTAGTTTGCTAGCGCGCTCAAGCAGGCGGGAGTGCAGGTAAAATACATCGCCAGGATACGCCTCACGTCCTGGCGGACGGCGCAAAATAAGCGACATCTCGCGATATGCGACCGCATGCTTGCTAAGATCATCGTAGATGATAAGCGCGTGGCGGGAGTTATCTCTGAAATACTCGCCCATGGTGCAGCCCGAATATGGCGCCAAATACTGAAGCGCAGCCGCCTCGCTAGCACCCGCCGCAACTACGATCGTATAATCCATCGCGCCGTATTCTTCAAGCTTTTTAACGACTTGCGCGACGGTAGATTGTTTCTGTCCGATCGCTACATAGATGCAAACGACGTCTTGGCCCTTTTGATTGATGATAGTATCAACAGCAACAGTGGTTTTTCCTGTTTGGCGGTCGCCGATGATGAGCTCGCGCTGTCCGCGACCGATCGGCACTAGCGCGTCTATCGCTTTAAGACCGGTTTGAAGTGGCTCATGGACGGATTTACGAGCCATGATGCCTTTAGCCTTTTCTTCGACAAATCTAGTATCGCTGGTCTCTATCGCGCCTTTGCCGTCGATCGGCTCGCCTAGGGCATTTACTACGCGACCTATTAGTGCATCACCTACCGGAACGCGCAAAAGCTTACCCAGTCTTTTAACGCTACTACCTTCGTTAATACCGCTAGTATCGCCTAAAATAACGATGCCGACACTGCTTTCTTCTAAATTTAACGCAATACCACGAGCTCCGTTTTCGAATTCGACCATCTCGTTAGCCATTACGTTTTTTAAGCCGTAAACATTAGCAACACCGTCTGCGACCGAAACGACCTTGCCGGTTTCTTCGATATCAACGCTAAGATCGAAATTTTCGATTCGCTCTTTGATTATGCTACTGATTTCGTCTGCCTTAATTTTCGCACCCACGCTTTACTCCTTTAAATTGCTTTTAAAATATATTCGCTCATTTTTTGTTTCAATCTATCAACTGAAAAACTAATCTCAAATCCAAGATCCTCAACTTCGATCTTAATGCCTTCAAGCTCGCTTTTAACGGGTTGAAGAGTAATATCTGCATTAAATTTCTTTGAAATTTTAGTCTCTAGCTCTTTTATTTTCGCGGCGTCTATTTCGGTGGCGGAATAAATTTTGCCCAAATATTTATTATCCAGCGCCGCAATATTCTTGCGCAGTTCCTCGACTATCTGCGGGATTAGTGCAATACGCCTATTCTTAGCTAAAAGTTTAATAAAATTTACGATTTTTTCGCTTGGATTTTTTATAAACGACGCGATAAGTTCAACTTTGGATTCCTCTTTTAGCGTCGGAGATTTTACAATATCTTGGAATTTTGGAATTCTAAATGCGCTCGCGACGCTCTCGAGCGTCTGCAAAACAGAGCCTAGTTCATCTTTTTTATAGCTCAGTATCAGGGCGTTTACATATCTTTTTGAGGTGTTATTTATCATCATCCGACCTTTTTCTCTACGATTTTAACCAGTTTGTCTTGACCGAATTTAATGTCGTCCGATGCAAAAACATCATCCAGTATCTCGCTTACGACCTCTTTTTTGATCTTGCGCGCCTCAAAGCTCTTCTGCTCGTCGAAAGATTTTTGCAAATTCGCAATCTCTTGCTCGGTCGCATTTTTTATCTTTTCGGCGGCGAACACGATCTCTTTTTTAGCGGTTTCAATTAAAGCTGCGCCTTGAACCTTAGCATCTTGCAAATCTTTTTTAGCTTGTTCCTTGCGAGCTGCAGACTCTTTTAAAATTTTTTGATTAGCCTCAAGTCTAGATGCGATGCCGTTGATTCTACCTTGATATGCTGCTTTAGCGGGACCTTTTAAAAGATAAAATAAAATTCCAAAAAACAAAATGAAATTTATGCTTCGCCACAGCACGTCGTAATCTTTGACTCCATCGTGCTCGCCACTTGCTAAAACAAGCGCCGGAACGATAAATAAAAATAGATATTTTTTCATACTGAAATCCTCATACTTTAGCTACAGCGCTGCTTAGAGCATTTTTAAATTCCGGAATTTTGGCTTGCAAATCATTTTTTAGGTTGCGCTTTTGCTCATCCAAACTGCCTAAGAATTGATCAAAATCTTCCTCCATTGCGGTTTTTTTCTCGGCTATTTCTCTGGCGGCAGCCTGCTTCGCACTATCCATCGCCTCTTGCTTTATTTTAACAGCCTGCAACTTCGCAGCATCCATGATTCTTACGATCTCTGCTTTATCGGCATCTGCATCCTGTACATTTTTCATCGCATTTGCCTCATCTTCTTTAATAATAGCCTCTCGCTTTTCCATATGCAAAAGTAACGGTCTATAAAGCTTGATATTTAAGAAGTAAATCAAGGCTAAAAATACGACGATGGTCGTTATCATGGCGGTCAAACTTACGTCTAGCATCGCACCTCCTCCAGGTTGGTTTTAAACAAAATGCGTATTTTACAATATGAAAAATTAAAATACACTATAAAAGGCTATCCGATTTTCTTTAAAAACTCGGAAATTTGTAAAATTTCGCTAAATTCGATCGAAATTTTACGCTCTTTGATACTTATTTTACCAAATTGATCAAGCTTGGCCTTTAGCTTTAAAAGCTCGGGCTTGAAGCTTTGAAATTCCACACCAGGCTTTTTCTCTTTTGGAACGGTTTTATCTTTGAGCTTTTTTACTAAATTTTCGGTATCTCTTACGCTTAGGCGCTGTCCTAAAATCGTATTTAGAGCTAAAATTTGATCCTCTTTTTCAAGTCCAACCATTATCTTGGCGTGCCCTTGCGAAATTTTATCTGCGCTTATGGCGTCTTGCACTTCGGAGCATAAATTTAAAAGCCTTAACGTGTTTGTAATCTGCGTGCGGGACTTTTTGATGATGTCGGCTAACTCCTCTTGCGTGATCCTGTATTCGCCGATGAGCTCCTTATAGGACTTAGCAAGCTCGATAGGATTTAGATCCTCGCGCTGGATATTTTCGATGAGGGCAAGCTCTCTTAAATTTTGAGATTTTATGTCCGCGACTACGGCTTTGATTTTACTCTCGCCCAAAAGCTTCGTCGCTCTTAGGCGTCGTTCGCCGGCGATAAGGACGTAAGAATCATCTTTTTGAATAACAATGATGGGCTGGATAAGCCCGTGGCGGGCGATGCTTTCGCTCAGCTGCCTAAGTGCCTCCTCATCGAAGCTCTGCCGCGGTTGATATGGATTTGGCTCGATTTTATCGACATCGATTTCGATAACTAAGCTATCGGCATTTCCACTTTCTAGCTCCCTGTTATAGGAGCTTTCTACGTCGTCTAAAATCGCACCGAGCCCACGCCCGAGCGCTCTTTTTACCTTGCCCATTTTTGCTCCATTATGGATTTAGCGAGGTCTTGATAGGCGATGGAGCCAGCAGATTTTATATCGTATAAAACCACCGGCTTGCCAAAGCTTGGGCTTTCGGCTAGCTTAATATTGCGCGGGATGATGACTAGATCATCACTCTTGCCGATACGAAAGAGCTTATCGTCAAAATACTCGCGTAAATTCGCGACCGTTTCTTTGGCTAGATTGTTTTGCAAACTATACATCGTAGGCAAAAATCCGCGAATTTTTAAATTTTTATTGAGCGTTTGCTTGACGACTTTTACGGTATTTAGGATCAGCGCGACGCCTTCAAGCGCATAGAATTCGCACTGAATCGGGATGATGACGCTATCACTTGCGACCAAGGCATTTACCGTAATGCTACCGAGCGTCGGCGGCGAATCGATGATGATGAAATCGTATCTATCCTTAACCTCGGAAATTTTATTTTTTAGCATTAGTTTGAAGTCTTTCTCTTCGCTTACTTCGCGCTCGATACCTACAAGTCCGATGTTTGACGGCACCAGATCCATAAACTCAAGTTCGGTCTTTTGGATCACTTCGGACATGCTTTTACGCCCCGTTAGGACGTGATAAATGTTAAATTCAAAGTCGCTGCGGTTAAAGCCAAGCCCGGTCGTAGCGTTCGCCTGAGGGTCTACGTCAATCAGTAGGACCCGCTTTTTCTTTATCGCTAGCGACGCAGCGAGATTGACCGCTGTGGTCGTCTTGCCGACGCCGCCTTTTTGATTGGCAATCGTAATTACTTCACTCATCTTAAAGCATAAACCCTTTCTTCGTTTATTATGATCGATCCGTCTTCGCAAAGTTTAGCCTGCGCGAGCGAAATTTTTTCGCCGCCTAGATGAACGCTAAATTTTTGCGATTTTTGGAATTGTAACGAAAAATTTCTAAAAATTTGCTTCCACGAGATTTTATTTTCATATAGCGCAAAAAAGCCCTCTATAGCGTCTTTTGCGCTGATTTTTATATCTAAAATTCCCGCATATTCGGGCGCGCCGAGTAGGTTCATGCCGATGCCGCAGACGAGGGTATTTTTGATCTTATT
>CAUVFI010000093.1:0-4521 GCA_963551055.1 uncultured Campylobacter sp.
GCCGCAAATTCCTAAATTTTCGAGCGCCTTTAAGATCGGTTCGGCGCTTGGTTTGGGATCTTGCACGTCCTCTCGCCCGACGATGGTGCCAAAAAATTCCGCGATACCCAGATGCTGCAATAAAATTTTAGAAAATTTCGACGTCTTGGTCGTCACGACGCCTAAATTTGCAAACTCGCTCGCCGTGCGAACCGCCTCGAACGCACCGCTTAGCAGAACGGTCTGATCCAAAAAAGTTTGCGCGTATCGCTGTTTGTAGGCGAGCACGAAATTCTGCACATCGCGCGTCACACCTAGACGTTCAAACATCACTTCTAACGGATACCCGATAAGCCTTTTAATCGCTTCGTCGCTAGGCTCTGCAGCGCCCAAATGCGCAAACGCGTAGTGAAAGCCGTCCAGTATCGCGGGCGTGGAGTCTATGAGCGTGCCGTCCAGATCGAAAAGCAGTGTAATTTGGAATTTTGGCATTTTAAAATTTAATTTGGATATAAAAAAAGCGGAGCCGAAGCTCCGCTTATGTGGATCTAGAAAAGATTATTTTCTAAATTTAGCATCAACGCGTCTATTTTGAGCGCGGCCTGCTTTAGTAGCGTTTGTAGCGATAGGCTTAGTCTCGCCGTATCCTACAGTGGTGATTCTGCTGGCATCTACGCCGAAGCTCTTAAGCGCATCTCCAACTGCAGCAGCTCTGCGCTCGGAAAGCTTTTGATTATATGCATTCGAGCCGGTGCTATCGGTGTGACCCTCTAAGATTACTTTGTAATCAGGGTGAGCTACTAGCACGTCGCTTACGTTTTTGATCTGGTTCATAAACTCAGGGGAAATTTTTGAGCTATCTGTAGCGAAATTTACGCCCAAATTTAATCTAATAACCTTCTCGCAGCCGTATTCATCAACAACTACACCAGCAGGTGTGCCTGGGCACCTATCGACATTATCGCATACGCCGTCGTTATCTGCATCTTTGCAGCCTGTAGGAGCCGGAGCGGCAGCTGGAGCTGCATCAGCATATCTCTTGCCAAAATCAACGGCAAAGCCTAGAGTATAGAATAATACGTGGTTGCCGTCGTCAAATCTGATAGCATCGCGTGCTTCAAGTTTTGTAGCAAAATTGTCGGTAATGTAGTATTTTAGACCCAAGCCGTATTGACCGAAGCCGCTATCTTGATCGCCATCGTTGTAAACGTCTTTAGTGTAATCCATATATCCAAGACCTAGCAAGCCGTATAATTTGAAATTATCGGTAAAATTTACCAAGTCTTTTACAGCATTGATGTGATAATATTTAGCGTCAGGCTTATCGTTGCCTACTCTGTGAGCTAAATCCTCTACGCCAATATTGCGAGAGTAATCAAAACCAACCTCTACTTGATCGATAAACGAATCTTGTAGATTTTTGGCAAGACGTAGACCGAACATAAAATTCGAATCCAAATCCATATTGCCCTCATGAGTCATTCCACCAATAGTAGGGGTGATCTCCCAGTGATAATCAGCATCGCTAGCGAACAATGCGCTGGATGCACACAAGCTTAATGCAAGTAGAACTTTCTTCATTAAACATCCTTTCAAATAAAGTTGTAATTCGATATTACCATAAAATTTTTAAAGAATTTACAAATTCGCGACAATTTCGCCACAAATTTGTAAAAAACATTATCTCTTAGAGAACTGCGGGCTTCTACGCGCTTTGCGGCGACCGAATTTCTTTCGCTCAACCACGCGGCTATCGCGAGTTAGCAGACCTTTTGGCTTAAGAGCCGCTCTAAAATCTTTATCCATCGCGGCAAGCGCCTTTGAAATTCCGTGCTTTAGCGCATCCGCTTGAGCCGAATATCCACCGCCCAAAGTCTGCGCGGTAATATCCATCGAGGTCTCTTGTTTAGTCGCCAAAAGCGGCTGAACGACTCTTAGCTTGATCGCCTCGTGACCGCCTAGCCAGGTGTTTAGATCCATGCCGTTTACTACGATCTTGCCGCTTCCAGGTTTTACCCAAACCTTAGCTACGGCAGTTTTTCTCTTTCCGGTTGCATAAATTGTCGCCATGATTATTTTCCTTTTTTAGTTGTTTGCGCAGTATGAGGGTGCTCGCCGCCTTCATATACGAATAGCTTTTTGATCATCGCCTTGCCGAGCTTCGTCTTAGGAAGCATGCCGCGAACCGCAAGTCTGTAGAGCTTTGCAGGATTGTTTTTAAGCAGGTCTTGAAATTTCACGCTCTTTACACTTCCGAAATAGCCCGAGTAGCTGTGATAAAGTTTATCGTCGCCCTTGTTATTGCCGGTAAATACGGCTTTTGAAGCGTTGATGATAACGACGTAGTCTCCGCAATCTACATTTGGAGTATAGCTTGGTTTATGTTTGCCGCGTAGCAATACGGCGACTTCGGTAAGCATCCTACCGAATCTTTTGTCGGTCGCGTCGATAACGACCCAGTCGCGCTTAACTTCGCTAGGCTTTGTAATTTCTGTCATGGTTTCCGCCTTATTAAAATTTGAGCTGTGATTATATAGAAATATCCTTATGTATAGCTTAATTTAAGCTGTCTTTAATCTATCTGCACTCAAATTTTATCTAAGCTTTAAAATTTTATCCCTCCTCATTTACTTCGATCAGCTTAGCGCCCGCAGTTTCGAGAGCCAGCACAAAGGCGCGCACCCGCGTATGCGGATAAAACTCGCGGATCACGCTTTTATACCGCGCCACTTGAGCTTTGTTTTGCGCGAGGTATTTTTCGGAGCTTTTGTAATCAAAAAGCAAAATTTCATCCTGCCTAAAGCACGCCAGATCCACGCGCAAAAGTTCACCCTCCGCGCTTTTGATCGGCATCTCTTTATAGGCTTGAGCGCCCTTTATCAGAGCTAAAAATTCCTCGTTTTTGCTTAGTCCTAACGCCCGCGTCGCGATATTTTCAAAATCCGCGTTATTTAAAAATTTAGCGTAGCGACCTCTTGCCAGGCTTACTCCTCGTAAAATTTCATCCGCCGCAAAGCCTTCGCTCATCTCCAGAGCATAGTGCAGCGCCTCGCCGAAATATATCGCGCTTAGCGCCTCCGTTTCGCCGCCACCTGCTTTTTCTTGCGCGCCTTGAGGCTCGCCCGCTACAAGCGCGATCTTTTTGCGCGGCGGTTTCTCTTCTGATTTTACGGAGCTTGGGATTACGTAGCCGTATTGAAAATCCGGGATATCCAGCCACTCCACGACGCCCGCGCCCTTAGTCTTTTTGGCGTAAGGCGAAAAAAAGCTATAATTGTATTGATCTATTTTTGCCTCGGAGCGTTTTACGATGATGAGCGAGCGTTCGGCGCGGGTAAATGCCACATAGAGCTTATTTATATCCTCTTCATGTGCAGAGCGATCGTTTTCATCCATTAGCACCGCGAATTCCGCATCCAGGCTCTTTCTGCTCGCAAATTTATAAAAAATCCTCCACTTATGCGTGGCGAAATCATAGTCCGTCGCAAGCTTTGAGCTCTCGCCCCGGTCTTTTCCTCCGATGCGGTCGCAAACGATTACGTGTGGGAACTGAAGCCCCTTGGACTTATGCACGGTCATAATTTTAATGCCGCTTTGTTCCTTGGCAAATACCTCCGTTTCGTCGTTTGCAAACAGATACTCGCTAAAACTATTAAAATTTGCCAGCGTCTCAAAAAATAGCAGCAGATCCGGATCGACAAAATTTAATTTCAGCGCGCTAGCGATAAATTCTGCCGTTTTTTGCGCGTTTTTATGCAGATCGACCGCTATCTTTTTAAGCCGCCTACCCAAAATCGCTTCGGCGTTTCGCAGATAAATTTCATCGTCACCTACGCAGAATTTTGCATATTGAATTACAGCATTTACCTGCTCGCTGCAACGCAGAGCCTTATTTGAGCCGCTGCAAACCTCGCAAAATTCCGATAGCATCTCTTTTAGCGCGCTTACGTGCTCGTTTTTCCAGCATAAAATCGCTATATCATCAGCTCTTACGCCGCACTCCTCAACAAGCCCGCGCGCTTGTTCCGCAGCCCCCTTTAGCACATCGTCGTATGAAAACGCTGCTACGTAGCCGTAATCGTCGCTTTGTACCTCAAATAGCGGCATTTGCGGATGGGAAAGCGGATAGTCCTTGATTTTTTGCAGCACTGAAGCAGGCAGATCGCTATCTAGCTTATTTGCTGCGATTTGATCTTCATAAGACGCAAATTTATCGCGCAAGATCTCATTTACAAATTTTACAATGAGTTTTAAGCTGCGATAATTGCGCGGCAGGCTCTGCGTTTTGATTTGGCTAAACTGCTCGCGTAAAATATCAAAAATTTTTCTCTCTGCGCCGCGAAATTTATAGATGCTCTGTTTTTTATCGCCTACGTAAAAAAAGCTACCGCAGCGCTCTTCCGCCCCTTTGCCGGCAAGCGCCTCAGAGATTAGCGGCAGCATGATTTCATACTGGCAAATGTCGGTATCTTGGAATTCGTCGATTAAAATATGCGTGATTTTAGAATCGAGCCTGAAATACAAAAGCTCGCGATTGCCCTG
>CAUVFI010000094.1:0-4481 GCA_963551055.1 uncultured Campylobacter sp.
ATGAGCTATTTGATCTGATTATGAAATTTGCCTCCTACGGCTTTAACAAATCCCACGCCGCGGCGTATTCGATGATCACCTTTCAAACAGCCTATCTTAAGACCTACTATCCGGCGGAGTTTATGGCGGCGCTGCTTACTTCGGAGGAGGGCAATACCGATAAAATTTCAAAATATATCGACGAGGCTAGCCGCCTAGGCATCGGGCTTTTGCCGCCGTCGATCAATCAAAGCTTAAGAGGCTTTAGCGTCGTGGACGACGAAAACTCCAAATCGGGCACCTCGATCATCTACGGCCTAGGAGCGATTAAGGGCGTAGGCGGCGCTGCAATCGAGAATATCTTAGAGCTTCAAAGCGAGGCTAAATTTCAAAGTATCGACGATTTTGCTTCGCGCGTGGATAATTTCCGCGTCAATAAAAAGGTCATCGAGTCGCTGATCTACGCAGGCGCGATGGATTGTCTGGGCAAGAGCCGATTGGCGATGATTCAAAATATGGAAAATATCCTTGAGGTAATGAAAAAGATCACCGAGATTAAAAAGGACGCCGAGAGCTCGCTTTTTGGCGAGGATGAGGATATGACGAGCGGCATGAGCGTAAGCTTCGTCGATACCGACAAGGAATTTCCGCAGGGCGAAATTTTAAAATTTGAGCAGCAGACTGTGGGCGTGTATCTCTCGGGACATCCGCTGGATGATTATAAAGAGGAGATGGAGGGGATCGACTATACGCTATCCTCGGCGTTTAGCGAGATCGAGGGCGATAGCGCCGAGGTGCTTAGCGTGGGGCGGATCGAGGATCTGTCCACGCGCATGACGAAAACGGGCAAAAAAATGGGGATTTTAAACGTGCTTGATCTGCACGGCAGCTTCGAGCTTGCGGTGTTCGATAACGCGCTAAAGGCGATCGAAAACTTAAGCCCGCAGGAGCGGGAGCGCCCGTACGCCTTTATGATTAAAATTTCAAAAAGTGCGGTCGGCGGCGCGGCGTATCAGCTGTCGTTTCTTTCGATGATGAGCCTGCAAAACGCTCGAGATGCGAGCTTTCGCCCGCACGCCGGGGTATTTCTGGGCGAAAATCCGCTAAGAGCCTATGCTAGTGAGCTTGACGGCATTTCGTACACCAAATCCGGCGAATTCGGCGAGCTGGTAGACGACGGGGGCGCGGGCGTTAAAATTTTGTGCGTCGGCAAGATCGAAAACGTCCATACCCGCACGACCAAATCGGGCAAGCAGATGGCAAATCTCACGGTGCTTGATCTTGCGGGCAGCTTCGAGATGAGCGCGTTCGGCGATATTTGTGATGCGGTCACTGCGCTAACGGATGCGCAGCTGGAGCGCCCGATGGCGTTTTGGGCGCGGCTTAGCAAAAACACTAGCCCTTACGGCGGGAAATTTCAAATTTATCTGGATGAAATTTTAAGCCTGGATGCGGCGCGCGAGATCGAAAACTACGCGCCTGACAAAATTAGAGGCTCTAGATTCGGCTCAGAGCGCAGAAATGAGGGCGGAAATGGTTTCGGCGGCGAACGAAGCGGCGGCTACGGCGGCGGGAATTTTGCGGAGCGGAGGGGCGGGTTCGCTGCGGAGGATCCCGCTCTTAAAGCGCGCAAAGAGCGCGAGACGCAGCGTAAAAACGCGCAGGATTTCGAGTTTGAGCTAAGCTTAGGCGAGCTAAGTCGCGAGAAAATTTATAAAATTTACCACCTCGCCTTTTGCGACACGGCGCTAAAAAACACCAAGCGGCTGATTCTGCGGATCCGCAACGGCAGCGAGGTGCTAGTTTATCCGACCGAATACATCGTGGGCGATAATTTCACCGAAAAGGTGCGCGAAATCATCGCGGCGTAGGTGCGACTCTTTCGTCGCGCCAGGTCGGTAAAATTTTTATTTTTGCTTATTGCGCCGCACGCAAGCGGTATTTGAGCGCGCAGAAAGCCTAGGCTTTGGCGCGGTTGCGATAAGAGACGACAATATTTTTGGTCCAAAGCTTGCCGCATGTAAAATTTACTGTGTGCCGCGCAGAAACCAAAACCGCACGGATTGCTCTCGATATCTAAATTTATTGTGTTTATCGCGGTGGAATTTTATCTGTCAAAATTTACAAAAACGCAGACCGCCTCTGCTTTATTGCGTCGGTGAGGCTTGGTGGCATGCCGTTTGAGTTACCGCAATAACAGCTCGCCATACCTCGACAGAGCATGAATTATATTGTCGCACTTAGCCTACCTTCGGTACAATAAATGGCGCAGACACTTTTAAATTTCTAGCTAAATTTCTGCGAAGTTTTACTTTGGCAGAGCTCTGCGCGTAGCGTAAAATTTTACCGCACGAAATACAGAGCGGAATTTTGGAATTTTGAAATTCTGCGCCACGGAGGTTTGTGCTTTGGAATTTCGCGAGCTGTAAATTTAGGGCTAAATTTAGAATTTTGTAGCGATAAATTTTAAAATTTCACGCTGTGCGGCTTGGCAAAATATTCCGTTTCTTGATAAATCAAATTCGCAGGATTTCTAAATTAAGCGGTGCGGTTGCTGCCAAAAAATTCTATTCACAGCGACTTTCTTTAAACGACAGTGCCGAGACGGATAATGATGATTTGCGGAAGTACGCTGCGCCGGTCGCAAATACCGTGTGGCGAGCAAGCGAGCGTTAGGCGATCGTGCGGGCTAGCTTATCTCGCAGGTTTAAAATTTCATCGCGTTTTAGCACGAAGCTGTTTTTGTTGGCGATGAGGTGCGCGGAGCTTTGCATTATGGTTTCTGCGGGCTGTAGCCCGTTTTGTTCCATCGTAGCGCCGGTCTCCACGACATCGACGATAGCGTCGGCAAGCCCTATGAGCGGGGCTAGCTCGATCGAGCCGTAGAGTTTGATGATATTTACGGCGACGGCCTTGGAGGCGAAGTATTCGCGCGTGATGTTGGGCATTTTCGTAGCGATTTTTAGGCTTGGAGCGCCGTAGTTTAGCTGAGTGCCCGCATGTACGCCCACGCAGACGCGGCATTTCCCAATTTTAAGATCGAGCAGCGTAAGTACGTCGGGGCGGTGCTCCTCAAGCACGTCAAGCCCCACTACGCCGATATCCGCCGCACCGCCCATAACGTAAGTAGGGATATCCTGGTTGCGGACGTAGAGGAATTTAAAATCGCCCTCTTGCATTATGAGTTTGCGATCCTCGAAGGCGAAATCAAGCCCGAAGATGGTTTTAAAAATTTTAAGCGTGTCGTCGGCTATGCGGCCTTTCGGTAGCGCTATGGTTATCATGCGAGCCCCTTTTTTGCGATCAGGCTTACCATCGATTTAAAGATCAGATCCTTTTCATAGATCGAGTTGCGAAAATACCGCATCAGATAGGCTCCGTCGCCGCCCGTGAAGTAAATTTTATTATTGCCCGCGATGTTTTCGATCGTAAGCACTATCGGCTTTAAAATCCCGTAGTTTACGGCGCTTACGGTCTTTTGCGGCAGCGGATCCAGATCGATATTGGTTGAAAGCGTCACGTCCAGCACCGGCGCGATGCTCGCGAACGACTTTAAAAGCGTACTAATGCCGGGCATTATGAATCCGCCTAGGTGTGAGCTTTTAAACATCAAATCCACGGTGATCGCGCTACCCGCATCGACGACGATGCCGGTGTTTACGGCCGAGCACGCCGCTATGCGGTCGATCCCAAGCCCGCGGTAGGCGGTTTTTAGCTCAAAGTGCGGTGCCAGATCAACAAACAGAGGGTTTTTCAGCTTTTTTTTCACACTATCGTTTACGCTAATGAAAAAAATTCGCTCCTTCGGCTCGTACCGCATAAACTCCGCTACGGGCATACTTTGCGTTACGCCGCCTTTATAAAATTTAACCCTGGAATTTCCTATGTCACACAAAAGCATAGAGGCTAAATCCGTTTTCTTTTAAAAATTTCGCGCTTTTAGAGCACATTTGCGAGTTGTAAAACAGCACGCGCTTTTTCACGACCTTGCCTAGGCTTGCGCTAATGTCGCTTGCGAGCGAGAGCAGAAATTCCGCGTCGCGCATTACAAAGCGAGATTTTGCGTCGCGCATAAACAAAAGGACGTTGTAGTTTTTTAGATCCACGCCGAAATACGCGCCGTATGAGCGCGAGCGCGTGAAGCTAGCGATATCTAGCGTTTGAAATTTTTGAAGCAGGAGCCCTTCGCGAACGCAGAGTTTTGAAATTTTATCTAGCATCAAAATTTAAAATTTTATCGTCATAGTAAAACGAGCTGCCTGCGATAAAAGACTTATCCTCGAACTCGCCATTTAGCTCGTAGATCGCTTGTCCATCTAAATTTTCATTCACGCGGATGACGTAGCCGTTGCGCTCAATGATATACAGATAGCCGCCGCTAAGTAGTGCGCCGCTAAACTGCGCGAAGGTAAATTTACGCGATTTGATCAAATTTAGCCCGCGATCAAGTAGCTCGACTCTGCCGTCTTTTAAGAAAAGATAAATTCTATCGCCGCTAAAAA
>CAUVFI010000095.1:0-4403 GCA_963551055.1 uncultured Campylobacter sp.
TTAAATTTTTCATATTGCCGAGCTTTTTCACGCTTTCGAGCTGATTTACGAAATCATTAAAATTAAACTCGCCTTTTTTGATCTTTTTGTTCAAGGCCTTAGCTTCTCTTTCGTCGAAAACGGCGCTTGTTTTCTCGACTAGCGTCGCTAAATCGCCCTCGCCCATAATACGACCTGTAATTCTATCGGGTATAAAGCCCTCCAGATCGGCTACCTTTTCGCCGGTTCCGATAAAGCGAAGCGGGATGCCAAGCTGCTGAGCGATACCAAGAGCTACGCCACCTTTGGTATCTGCGTCAAATTTGCTTAAGATCACGCCCGTAAGGCCTAAAATTTCATCAAATTTAGCTGCCGTTTTAATACCGTCTTGACCGCTCATAGCATCCGCTACGTAAAAAATTTCATGCGGATTTAGAGCTTTTTTCATCTCCGCAAGCTGTGCCATCAGAGCCTCATCGATCGCAAGACGTCCCGCCGTATCTACGAGCAGTACGTCATAAAGCCCGCTCTTAGCCTTGCTTAGCGCTTTTTCCGCAACCTTTAGCGGATCGCTCTCGCCCTCGATGAAAAACAGCTCGATCTCGTTCGCCTCGCAAAGCTGGCGGAGCTGCTCGACCGCGGCTAGGCGCTGCAAGTCGCACGCTGCAACCAAGACCTTTTTTTTACGAAGTTTCAGATAGTTTGCGAGTTTTATCGTGCTTGTGGATTTTCCGCTTCCTTGAAGTCCCGTCATCAAAGCTACCGTAGGAGGCGTGCTAGCGAACACAAATCCCTGGCTGCTGCCTCTAGGCGCCGTTAAAATTTTAGTCAAATTCGTCTTGATAGACTGCAAAAACGGCTTCTGTCCTATCGTACCGATATGAAGATCGGCCTCGACAAGCGCCAAAAAATCCTTTACGACTTTGTGGTGCACGTCGGCCTTTAAAAGCGCTTTTTTTAGCGTCTCCAAGGCGTTTTTTAAAGCTTTTTCGTCATCGATTGTTTTTAATTTATTGACCGCGTTTTTAAACGACTCGCTTATGATCTCAAACACTTTGATCCCTTATAAAATTTTTAAACTTGCGATGTTACCTAAAATTAACTTAAAAGCCATTTAATATCAGAGATCCTTAGGAATTTCAAAGCCGAATTCGTTGAAGCTTTTACCCGGCGGAGCTTTAAATTTTAGCCCCAAAATCTCGGTCTCGTACGAGTGCAGAAACATCCGCTTCGCGCGGCTTTTAGCGTATTTTTCATCGCCTATTACGCCGAATCCCGCATTTGCCAGATGCACGCGGATCTGATGCGTCCTGCCCGTCTCGATCCGCACCTTCACGAGCGATTTTTTGCCGCTTACCATAAGCGGATAAACCTCGCTAAATGCGCTCTTGCCGTTTGGCGAAATTTTAGAAAACGCGCCGCTTCGGGTTTTTATCGTCAAAATCGGCTCGTCAAATTTCATCTCTTCGCTCACGATCCCTTTTACGATCGCGATATAGCTTTTCTTCACGCGCAAATTTTTAAACTCCGCGATCGCCGCCTCACGAAATTCCTCGTTCTTATATAGCAGCACGACGCCGCTAGTCTCCTTATCCAGGCGGTTTAGAAGCCCGAATTTATAGATTTTTTCCAAATTTTCGCTACTCATAAAGGGCGGCTTATTGACCGCCAAAACGTTCTCATCCTCGTAAATGATCGCGGGTTTTGCGGGCTTCATCACGCTAAATTTAGTATTTTCGCCGAGCATCTCGCGCGCTAGAGCAATCTTTGCGCCGCGCGCGCTCACAAGACCCGCGTCGATGAGAGCCTTGGCTTCGTTGTGCGAGATATTTTCCTGCGCCGCCAGCAGTTTGTAGGCTTTTTCTTGCATTAAATTCTTTCCTTGATTAAATTTTCTATCTCTTGCAGATCGCAAATTTTATCTATCCGCGTTCCCTTTAGCGGCTCTTTTAAAGCGTTTGAAATTTCATTCGCGCCGCACAGAGCGATATTTTGCACGAGCGCGTACAGCGCCTTTTGATTATGAAAAAATCGCCCGCTGATGATCGGCACGCCGAAGCTCGCCGCCTCGATCGGGCTATGTCCGCCGATATTGCGCAAAAAACTGCCGCCCAAGATCACGACGTTTGAAATTTTATAAAAGTTCGCTAGCTCGCCGAAGGCATCAAGCAAGATAAAATCGCTTTCAAGCCCCGCGCCGTCGCTGAACCGCTCAAAGCTAAGCCCGTGCTCGCGCGCCCAAGCCTTGCAAATTTCACATACCTTTTCGAAGCGCTCAGGGTGCCTCGGCGCCAGGATGATTTTTAGCTTTTGCGGCGTGGCGATCGCAGGCGCTGCATTCGGTGCAGCAGAATTTAAAGACGCGCCGTTTAAAGGCGTCGTATTCGGCACGGCGGACGAAGCGTCGCTTGAGCTCGCCGCATCCAAAGAAGCTGCGTTTAAATTTATCGGCTCGGTCGAGCCCTGCTCGTCGCGAAGCTCAGCCCCAGGCAAGCTTCTATCGCCGCGGGCACTCGCTGCGCGCGGGTATTTTTCGGGCATATTTTGCGAACTGCGAAATTTTATAAAATCGTTTAAATTCGATAAAATGAGCTCCTCTTCACTCTCGTGAGTGTTTGAGATCGTAAGCACGAAGCTATTTGCGGACGCGGCGGAATAGTCCTTCGTCGCAACGGCGATATTCGCGCTTTTCACGTTGCCCGCGACCTTTATATTTTTTGCGCCGAGCTCCCGCAGCCGCGCCGCATCAAGCTCGCTTTGCGCAAGCACCAGATCGATATTTTCAAACGCTTTTCGATAATAAAACTTAAAGCGCAGATAGCTCGCGTACGAGCGGTCGCTAATGCGCGCATTTAGCAGGATCACGTAGCTTCCGCGCGATTTAGCGGAACGGATCAAATTTAGCCACAGCTCCACTTCAAAGATCACCAGCACGCGGCTGCCCGTAAGCCAAAACGGAAGCCAATTTTCAAACGGTAGATAGCGAGAGTTCGGCGTGAGCGCGCGCGCCGCACCGAAGCCCGTCCGCGTGGTCGTGCTAAGCGCGACGCTCTCAAATTTAGAAATTAGCGGCGCAAGGGCGTTTACCTCGCCCAGGCTGCAAGCGTGAAAATGCACCGCAGCTGGGCTAAATTTAGGGTTTTTGTATAGAAAAAATCGCGCCTTCAGGCTCGTGCGGTATTTTTTTTTAAAGCTTAGGATAAAAATAAAAGGCGCAGCTGCAAGCCACGCCAAAAACGCCAAGGCGGTGTAGATCACTCGGCTTCTTTATATAAAATTCTGCCGCAATACGGGCAGGTTACGATGTCGTCGCTTTTGATGACCGCGGAATAGGTCTTGTCGCTTATGCGCATAAAGCAGCCGTAGCAGGCCTGTTTGCGCACCGGCGAGACCGCCGTATTGCCCGCCCACTTGCGGATCTTTTCGTAGAATGAGACGGTTTTGGGGTTCATCGCCTGCATTAGCTTATCGCGCTTGGCGTAGATCGCGCCGCGAGCGACCTCGACCTCGCCCATCTCGGCGCTTACCTGTTCCTGCAGGCTTTTTAGCTCGGCTTCAAACGCCTCTTGCTTTTCGCTCTGCTCTTTTACGAGCGCTTCCTTTGCGGCTACGATCTTTTCCAGCCTTTCGATCTCCTCGTTTGTGGCTTCGAGCTGCTCTTTTGCGATGTCCTCTTCGACGCTAAGGGCCTTGATCTCCTTTTCGGTTTTTGCTGCGCCGCTTTTTTTGCCAGTGCTTTTTAGCTTGGACGAAAAGGCGCTAAGTTGCGCGTTTGCTTGTAGAATTTGAGATTTTAGCTCGGCGATCTCCGCATTTAGAGTTTCGATCTGTTCCTTTGCGCCTGAAATTTCGCCGCTTTTTTTGCCCAGCTTCTCCTGCGCAGCCTCGATTTTAGGCTTAAATCCGTCCAGCTGCTTATCGAATTCGCAAAGCTCTACCAATTGGCTTAAATATTTGTTCATTTTTTTCCTTTAATAATACGTAAATGGATTTTTCTGCTCGCTTATTATAACTTCAATTTCGCTTTTTTGCAAGAAAGGTGCGAGCGCGCGCCCAAAATAGCGCTCACTTTCAAAATGATTTATGTCGATCAAACTCACGCCGTTTTCTAAATTTTGAAGCGCTGCGTGATATTTTATATCGCCCGTGATGAAGCAATCAACGCCCAAGCTTTGATTTAGTTCGCTTCCGCTGCCGGTACAAAGCGCGATATTTCGGATAAAATTTTTCGTCTTTACGGCGCGCAGATGCTCTATACCAAGCTTGCGCTTTATCTGTACGCACAGCTGCTCAAAGCTCAAATCCGCGCGCATGAAAACCAAAAATTCCCGCTCATCCGTAATTTCAAATTTTAAAATTTCGCGCGCTACGAATCCGTTTAAAACGTGCTTGTCAAAATTCGTATGCATCGCGATGAGAGAGAT
>CAUVFI010000096.1:0-4395 GCA_963551055.1 uncultured Campylobacter sp.
TCGATCTCTTTGATCTGTGATGAAATTTAACCTTTTATTTTCGCTTCTTTCGTCTACGCAAATTGAGCTTTTTTTGTAAATTTGAGCTCGCGTGCGTTAAAAAATAAGCTCCGCAAGCCCGAAATCCTCAAATTTTAAAAATCTCCATTTAATTTGCGCTCTACCTACGAATTTTTAGTTTTAAACCGAATTTCACTTCAAATTCGATAAACTGCGCCGAAATTTTAATAGGTCGGTGCAAATACGGCGCAAACATATAATTTAGCGAGATTACCGCATGGATAGCATTAAATTTTACCTAAACGATTACGAAATTGAGCGCGAAAGCTTTACCGAAGTCGTCGTTACGATAAACGGCGAGCCCCTGCTTGAGCTGATTAGGCAGCGCGAGCGAAGCTTTGCGGCAAAGGACGGGCAGGCCAGCATCGCGGGAAGCTATGCTTATTTGAACTTGATCGATTTTGAGGAGCTATTTTTGCGCGCCGCGCTTGAAGCCGATTTGACGCAAGATGAGCGAGATGTCGTGCTGCTGGGCTGCCCGTGCGTGATCTGGAGCTGCTGGTATCTCGCGCTTAAGATTAAATTTGAAACGGAGACGGTTAAGCTTTACGAGTTTAAAAACCTGCGCCGCAAAGATTGGCAGTATGGGCTTGAGTTTAAATTTGACCGCGTGAGCTTTGTGAGCGAAATTTCTAAAATCGCCTCTTTTAATAAGTTCTAAAATTCAGTAAATTTTAACGGCGCGATCGAAACTGTGGCGAAATAAACTCGTCTTAGGCTCGGTAAAATTTGGCTTTGAAGCCATAATAAGCTGTCGCGAGAGCTTATAGTATTAAAATTTTCGCCTTGCCGCTGCGCAATACATCCAGCAAAATATCATAAAATTTACCCAGCCTTAGCTTTAAAATTCCGCCCTTTTTGATGATCACGCAGACCCGCCCGCCCCGCTCGCCCAGCGCGTCATAGAGCGCGTCTAAATTTGCGACGTATTCGGGCTCGAAATTTAGCGCTGCGGCAAACAGCGCGAAAATTTGATCTTTGCGTCTGATCTTTGCGCCGTCGATGATGATCTTTGCGCCGCGGCACGTTTTAAAATTTAAACTCATTGCACGCGCTCGAAGCTTTCGTAATGATCGGCGGTGTAGAAGATCAGGCCGTCATTTGAAAATATCAGCCGCTTCGCGCCGCGCGCGCCGCCGCGATACTCGATATCGCACTCGCGCCAAGTCCGTCCCTTTTTATCAGGCAATCTGCGCTCGAAATTGCCGAAGCGGTCGCCGCCGATGCTCTTGCCACGCGCGTATCGCCACAGATCGCCGCCCTGCCAGCCAAGCTCGCCCGCCTGCTTTTTCGTGATAAAATTTTGTGGCAAAGTGCCCGTACGGCGGATATGAGCGCTCACACACTCCCTGCTTATGCAGGGCTCGTCCGAGGGCTGATTTTTAGAATTTACGTCCGGATTTCGCGAGTTCGAAGCTTCATAATCTGCGCTGTGCCGCCTATGGACATCCGCCTCGTCTTTAGAATCTGTCGCGGCGGGCTCGTTTACTTGCGGATGAGATTTTAAATCTCCTAGATCTGCTCCGCCGTCTGCGCTTCTTGCGCCGCGCTCATCTTTTGCGTCGGCGCCGCTTGCAGGATTTTGCGAGCTTGAAATTTCTCGATCGGTGCTGCTTGCAGAATTTGGCACGCCGCTTTTACGCGACGCAGCATCCAGGGTTTTGGAGGTAAAAATCCGCTCATCTTTAGCCGTAGAGCCGCGCGAATTGGAGATGAAATTTAGCACCAAAAGAAGTGCTGCGAAAATTGCGAGCGGGATCAGCTTTTTTGCCACCGCTAGCCTCTTTTACGCGTGGCGAAGCGAAAATAGAGCACGATCGCCGCTACTATCGCGCCTAGAGCCAGCGGAGCGATCCACGGCGCGTCCTTGATATGCATATAGAGCTCGCGCACGAAATCACCCGCGTAGTAGCTCAGTAGCCCTACCACAAGCGCCCAAATGAGCGAGCTTACGGCATTGATGACGCTAAATTTTAAAAACGAATATTTTGTGATGCCGATTGCGATCGGTACAAGGGTTTTGAGGCCGTAGATAAATTTTTTGATTAAAATTATGCGGTCGCCGTATTTGCGAAACAAAATCTGCGCCAGAGCGAGGTTTCGGCGCTGTTTGCGCAGATAGGGCATGATCTCTTTTTTATTGTAGCGGCTTACCAAAAACAGCCCCGAATCGCCTATGAAGTTCGATATGCAGGCGATTACGATGCATAAGACGATATTGAGCTCGCCGGCCGAGCTTAGCACGCCCGCTGCCGCAAGCGCCAAAAATCCTCCGCCCAGCGAATACAAAAACAGTATCAGATACCCCCACGTATGGAGATTTGCAAACATCGATTCCATCGAATCCTTTCATTAGATCGTATAAAATTCTATAAATTTTGACTAAAGCAGCTTTAAAATTCGGCGCGAAAACTTCACTATAACGTCCCACGACGCCACTTGATTTTGCTGTGACATTAAATTTAAAATTCCACACGGTTGTCGCGAAATATAAAATTTCGCCGCAAAATATCAAGCGAAATTTTAAAATAAAATTTCTAGACATCAAGCAAAATCTCCGCAAAATTTAGTAGTAAAATTTTGCAATTCTAAATTTAATGACAAAATTTCGACTTCTTTAGAATTCAAAGCAACTCGCGAATTACGCAGGATTTACGCGATATCCTCAAATGCCTCCCACCCCGCGAATTGCAATGAAATTACGCACCTAAGTCTATTATTCTGCAGAAATCACGCGAGCAAAATTCCAAGCCGCTAATAAAACGCCCATAAAGCAAAATTTTTCGCTAAGCTATGCGCCTTAGCATCTTTAGCTAAATTTTACTCATCTGCGCCGATTACTCGCATCAAAAGCGCATAGCCCTCAGTATTTGGATCAAAAGCGCGATCGTTTTTAGTCTCCAGCACCGAACCGCCCAGGCTCACGCCCGCAAACAGCCCGCCTTTATTTGTAAAGACGTACATATCTTGATTTAGCACGTCTAAAGAGCCGGAATCGGCGCTGTAGTTACCCGCAACTGCCGTCGCATCGCCAGAAAGCGTGATTTGGGATTTTCGCATCTTTTCGATCACGTCGTCGTTCATCACGAAAATGACTAGATAATTATCCTCATAGCCGATCTGAAGCCCCACGCTGGCGCTGCTAATCTCAGCACCGCTAACGCTATGCGCGCCGTCATTATTATAGATGATGATCCCCTCGCCATACATTCCGCCTATGATGAAGCCCAGCTTTTTGACGCTCGGAAATATCACTATCGCGCGAGCTTGCTGCGCTAGGTATTTGTATTGCGCGTTCGTGCGCATTACCGACGAATAAGCGCTCGCGCTATCAATGATGAGCTCATCCTCGGCAAATGCCGCGCTAAAAAGCAAAAATAAAGCGATTATAAATTTTTTCATTTCACACTCCTTATTTGGCTATCTCGACCGCGCGAAGCTCGCGTATGACGTTAACCTTGATCTCGCCTGGGAATTGAACCTTATCTTGGATCTCCGAAGCGATCTCTTTAGCGACCAAAACCGCCTCGTCGTCGTTCATAAGCTTAGCGTTTGCGATGACGCGGATCTCGCGACCTGCGTTGATCGCGTAGGCTTGCTTGACGCCGGTTTTACTCATCGCGATCGCTTCGATGTCGCTAACGCGCTTTAGATAGCTTTCTAGCACCTCTCGTCTAGCACCAGGACGCGCGGCACTTAGCGCGTCTGCGGCACAGACTGCAGCGCTTTCTACGCTGGTAGCCTCCTCATGGCCGTGGTGGGCGTAGATAGCGTTTATCACCACCGGATGCTCTTTGTAGCGGCGGCAAACCTCGGCGCCAAGATCTACGTGCGAACCCTCATATTCGTGAGTTAGCGCCTTGCCGATATCGTGAAGTAGGCCCGCTCGCTTGGCCAGCTTTTGATCCCCGCCCGTTTCTGCGGCGATGATGCCCGCAAGGTGCGCGACCTCAAGGCTGTGCGCAAGGGCATTCTGTCCGTAGCTCGCGCGAAATTTAAGCTTGCCGATGAGTTTTAAAATTTCTGGATGAATTTTACTAAGCCCTAGATCCATTACGATATTTTCGCCCTCTTCAGCGATGCTAGCTTCAAATTCGTCGCTTACTTTTTTGTAGATGTCCTCGATGCGCGCAGGCTGAATTCTGCCGTCCTCTATAAGAGTTTCGATGACGCGAACGGCGATGGCGCGGCGGTAGAGATTGTGCGAGCTTACGATGATCGCATTCGGGGTATCGTCGATGATGACGTCCACGCCAAGAGTCATCTCAAGCGCCTTTATATTGCGCCCCTCCTTGCCGATGATGCGGCCTTTAAGCTCGTCATTTTTGATATTTA
>CAUVFI010000097.1:0-4388 GCA_963551055.1 uncultured Campylobacter sp.
TAAATTTTAAAAGCGAATACTTACCGGCTCTTGCAATTTTATCGATAAAATTTTTAGCAGGCTAAATTTACGCTTCTTTTCTAGCTAAATTTAGCTTCAAAATTTATCCTGCTTCATTCATAAAATAAGGCAACCAAGCTAAAGCTCATCTGTTTTATTCACCCACACGAACGCCCAGTGCATAAAGTCCAGCTTTGGCTCGTATTTGTCGCTGTTAAAATACTTCGCTAGCCGCGCTTCCTCCGTGCCGCTTAGCTCGCCGCCAAGCCCCCAGCGCGTCTTTTGCACAAACTCCTCCACACTTTTCGCTCCGCCGTCGTGACACTGGGCTTTGATGTAGCTTAGGCTCGGCAGATAGCCCATTTGAAACAGGATGTTTAAAAGATAGACGAAGCCTGGCTTTTGCTCCACTTCGCGCCCTATCGCATCCAAAATATCCCCGTCCACGAAGCTGCCGCTTACTTTAAACGTGATATAAAGCGATTTTTTAGTCTTTGAAAGAAGCTTATTAAGCGCGGTTTTTAGATCGTCCACCTCAAGGCAGCGCGAGGCAAAGACGATATCGCACGCGGGCATGTCCGACCAGTCGTCCTCAAAGGCCTTTTGCACAAATTTTATATTTTTTGCGCCGTAAATTTGAGCGTTTTTCTCGGCAAACTCGAGCATCTTAGGCGAAAAGTCAAATCCGTAGATCCACTCCATCTTATCCGCTGCGGCGATGCTTAACGCGCCCGCTCCGCACGCAAAATCAAGCAGCGTAGAAACGCCTGTAAAATCGACCTTATCTATAAATTCTTGCGCATAGGCGCTTTTCATCACGCCTTCGCTGAAGCTGGGCGCCTTCTTGTCCCAATGCTCGGCTAGTTTTTTGCCGAACGAGCTTTTTGCCTTTTGTGCCTTATAAAGCGCGTCAAAGTCGATTTCATCGTAGTTTGAAGCTAAAATCATAATTATCCTTTCTAAAATTTAGCGAGCAGATCGCACCGATTTTCGTTAAATTTTAGCGTAAATTTATGCGCCGCCCCAAACCCGCCTAAAATTTCAAACTACCCGGCGAGAAATACTAAGGCAAGCCCACCCCTGCGTATTTTATATGCTCGAAATTCTTTAAATTTTCACCGAATGATTGCAGTTAAATTTTAGAAAGTCCGCTCATAAATCAAAATTTTAACCTGCCGCTCGCGCTTGCTCGCTCCGCTTTTAACACCGCTCAAATTTATTGCAAAGCTCCCAATCTAGCCGCTATCACCTTTTGCATCGCTTGATTTTTCTTGTTTTTGGCTAAAATTTGTAGCCTTCTTTTACCGATACGTTTGTCGGCAGCCTTTAGGATATTTGCGAGCCCCCATTCATCTGCATCGAAGTGCTTTACGAACAGCTCCTCTTTGGGCGTGTCGATATATTCGCGGATAAGCTCGCCGATGTCGCTTATGTCGTTACCATACGGATAAATTTTCGCTAGAGCACCCTGCACCAGGCTTTTTACGCCGCCGCTTTTTAGCACGAAATCCTTCGGGTAATCAAAAATAATCTCACCCGCAAGCGTGATAAAATATCGCGGCAAATCCGTGCTGCCGCGCCTGCTTTGCATCCTATAAACCGTGCAGTGGAGCTTAAAATCAATGCTTTCATCCACGAGTTCGTAAAGTCGTTTTTGAAGCTTGCTCCAGCGTTTCATTTTGCCCCCTTTTATCTATTTATCACTTCTTGCGGTTTCACGCGTAGCTTTTGCCGTCCTTTGCGATGATCGCCGCTCAAAGATCTGCACTTTTTCTATTTTTTTGCAAATCCGCTTTGTAAAATTCTGCCGCGCTAAACGGCCTCCCAAAATCTCGGCTCCGTCTTGATCGCGCCTCGGTTTTTCTCGCGTAAAATTTGCAAAAATTCTTTAAAGTTTGGCGTAAAAATCGAAGCGGCGGGCACAAATTTATACTCGCTCGCGCCGTCTTGCTCGGGCTTGTCCGCGCTGCCGCGTTCAAGCTTGCTCGCGCCGCCAGCAAAGCGGATCCGCCAAATCCTAGCATGATTTATTTGTATTTTTGTGACTTCAAGCTCTAAAATTTGCTCAAATTTATACCTCGCCGCGAGCTTCTGCCTGCTAAAAACATAGATGAAATTCCGATCGAACCAAAGGCTCTCGCACGAGATAAAAAACCGTTCCAGCCAAAACAAAAACGGTCGCACGGAAAGCCTTTTTACCGCGCTTACTTCGCTTATCCCATCTATCGCGGCAAGCCGGCGCGAGCTAAGCCTGCGAGGATTGCGCCGAAGGAGCGTCCAAATAATCCCGCCCAGAAGCAAGACGCTAAAAATAACGATTAAAATTTGAATTAAAGCTTCAGCCATTTAAAATTCTAAGTCCTTTTATAAATGTAAATTTCGCCTCCGTATCGCTCCAAAACGAACTTCTGCTAAAATCCGCCTCCGCGCCGTTTGCAAGCTCCTCGTAAAGCTTATAAAATCGCCCTTTGTAGGTGCAATCGCTTAGGCAGATGTTGAAAAACGCCTCCGCCGCGTCCTTGCCGCCGAAATAATATACAAAGTAGATCGGGTACAGATCGAAGGCGCTTAGATTTTTGTTAAATTTAGCCCCGTGCCGCCTCATAAACTCCACCGCCTTTTGCTTGTCCGCAAAGAGCTCAAATACCCCTAGCGCGTAGTCTTTGATAGCCGCGCTAATCTCTTGCACGCTGGGCTCAAGGCTAGCGCCCGCGAGCTGCCAGTCGCGAAACTGCCTGCGCGGCGTGAGATAGCTCAGATACGATACGAAAACAAGGTCGGTCGAGTAGGGCAGCTCCTCTTGCATCAGCTTTTTTAGGCGCTTACAGTAGATCGCGACCTGCGGCAGGATGCTCACGCTGCCAGAGTAATTGCGCATGCTGGAGCCAAAATAAATTTCAAATAAAATCTCCTTATCGCTTGCAAGCTTCGTTAGTTTTTGCCCCTTTTGCGTGGGCTTGAAGTCCGTGAAATTCGCTGCGATCTCATTGCAGCCGTTTAAAAATATCTCTCGCGGAGTCATGATTTTCCTTTTAAATTTATCGTTTAAATTTAGACGTTTTGTTCGCCAGCAATTCGGTTTGCCGCTTACGTTACCGCAGTCGCGACTCGCAAGCTTGCATTTTATAGGGCGCGCCGTTTGCCGTCGAAAACCATATAATGCGCGCAATTTTACCCCAATTCGGCTAAATTTAACGGCGCTACGCGCTCGTAAAATTTATAATCTTTCCTCGTATCTTTCGTAGTTGATGCCGTAAATTTTATCGATATTTTCGGCATTTATGAGCTGCTCGCTGCGCCCGAAGGCTAAAATTTCACCGTCTTTTATAAACAGCGTCAAATTTGAAACAAACTTCGCGTGGCGCGGGTAGTGCGTCGTCTGCACGAAGGTGTAGCCCTCGTCTCCCAGCGCTTTTATCATCTCGAGCAGCTTGATCTGATTGCCAAAATCCAGCCCGTTGGTCGGCTCGTCCACAAAGATCACTTTCGCACCCTGAACCAGCGTGCGCGCGATGTACGCCAGCTGCCGCTACTTAAAATTCGCCTTTTAAGATTCTGTCTTTATGCGGATTGCGCTTAGAATTTTATATCGTCGCGTTTTTGAAATTTGCATCGCTGCAAATAAAATTTTATCTAGGTTTAAAATTTGATGCCGCGTTGTTGCGCTGCGTAAAATTTCAATAACGCGCTAAATTTAAACGGCGCGTAAAATCAAGCATTGCGCTAAATTTCAAGTTACGCGCCGAATTTAGCTCGCGCGACAAATCAAGCGCGCTGCTTAATAAAAGCGGTATAAAATTTGCTCGCGCGCTAAGGCCCGTCCCTCGGGGCCTAGGCGTATAAAATTCTACCCAGGCGGATCATGTTCGAGCCGCATTTGATCGCGAGCTCAAAATCATCGCTCATCCCCATCGAGCAGATCCGCGCGCCGTGCGGCACGAGCGCATCGAATATCTCGCGGCTCGCCTCGAAGCTTCGCGCGATCTGCGCAGGCTCGCTCACGTGCGCGCCGATGCTCATCACGCCGATTAAATTTAGATTTTTACACTCTTGCTTGATGCGCAAAAACTCCTCCACCGCGCGGTTTTTATCAAGCCCAGTTTTGGAGCTCTCGCCCGCGGCGTTGATCTCCAGTAGTGTATCTAGCGGATAAGTTAGCCGCTTATTCACGGCAAGCGCGAGTTCATAGGAGTTGCAGCTCTGCCACAGCGTCGGGCGCAGAGCGATGAGCTGATTGATTTTGTTGCTTTGCAGCGTGCCGATGAAGTGCCACTTTAGTGGCAGTTCGCGCAATGCCTCGCTTTTGCGCTTTAGCTCCTGCACCCTGTTTTCTCCAAACGCGATCTGTCCTTGCGAATACAGCTCGCGCACCTCATCCGTGCCTACGT
>CAUVFI010000098.1:0-4328 GCA_963551055.1 uncultured Campylobacter sp.
ACCCCCAAATCGTCGCAAATTTTACCGAAGCACTCGCGCTCCTTGCCCATCGTGCGCTGATTATAATCGAAGTGTAGCGCCACGATCTCGTAACCTTCGCGCCTCGCGATGTATGCGCAGGTCGCGCTGTCCATGCCGCCGCTGATCACGCATAAAGCTCTCATTTTCGTCCTTTTTTTGCTAAAATTATACGAAAATTTTATAAAAGAGGGGTAAAAATGATACTTTGCGAACAGCCTTATCCCGAAATTTTGGACGCTATCGCGGCGGAGCTGGGCAGCGGGAGCGTTGAGCTAATTTTCGTGCGCGGCGAGGAGATGCGGCAGCTAAATGCGCAAACGCGCGGCATCGATAAGACGACCGACGTGCTAAGCTTCCCGCTCGATCCTGCGGCGTTTGCGGGCTTCGGCGGAGATTTAAGCGAGGAAAATTCCGCGCATGAAAACAGCGACGATAAAAATTTAGATACTGCGAATTCCGCTAGTGAAAATACGAGCGCCGCGAATTCTGCGAGCGAAAATTCCAATACCATAAATTCTGAAAATTCCGAGGGCGAAAGTTCTGGCGATGAAAATTTAAAGAATGAGAATTTTGGCGTCGGGAATTTCGCCCCCGCGCTGCTCGGCTCGGTCGTGATAAATTTAGACCTCGTAGAGCTGAAAGCCGCGCAGCTGGGGCACGGCAGGGATGACGAGACGGCGCTGCTTTTTACGCACGGCTTGCTGCACGTGCTGGGCTTTGACCACGAAAGCGACAGCGGGCAGATGCGCGCCAAAGAGTGCGAGATCATCGAGAAATTTCGCCTTCCAAAAAGCCTGATCGTGCGAACGGAGGGAAGCGAGGAGTAAGCGCTGCGGATAGCAAGCTGCGCGGTAAGCTCTATATGGATCAAAGTAAAGTTTATATTCGAGCAATAAATTTGAAGTGTCGAGGCATGAGTGAGAAAAATTTTGCGATATATATTGAAAAAGTTTATTTGATGTTAGCAGAATGAATTCCTGCGCGTATTTTTAAGTAGAATTCTTATCGCATCAGATATTGCGGAAACGTTATACGACATATTTATGCCCCTTTTAATGAATTTTTATATGCTTTATTTAGTTGAAAAAATGTAAAAAATAAAACTAGCGCCAAGATAATTCCGCTGAATAAAAAGAGTTTTTGTTCAAAGAAATTTTGCCTAAGATCAACTTCGATGATTACTTTATTATCACAATCTCCAAATTCTACGATATGAAGATTGATCATTTTTAAGATTACGCATTTATTATTAATGTATCTACTAAATATAAAATCACAAAAGTATTTTTCTTCATAGTCGTATTTGTTTGTATCAATATGAAAATCGATAAATTCCCAAAAAAAGATTTTGCCATTTCCCGCTACAGATATCTTGCAACCATTACCGCTTTTATAACTATGAAATCTAAAAAATTTCTCTACTGTTCCGGAGAAAATATATGGATTCTGTAAGGACTTCTCACTGGGTACAACTGCATAAGCGGCCAAAAAACATATAGGCATAAGAACCATAGAAAATACGGCAATCATAGCTAAAAAATTATGCTTTTTAGCAAAGCCGAATTTAATTAGATCATTACAATAATCCACGTAACGAAGCGGATTTCTCATTGTGTTCCTTTAGATAAACATAGATGGTAGCCCAAAAAGCGCACGCTATCGCAAGTTCGGTAATTAGACTTAACGGCTACCCTCGATATCCGCAAAGTGCGAATGGGCGCACAAAATCTAACTGCATTTTCATTAAATTTCAAATGATATTTACGATATATTGTATTGTGCGGCGGATTAAATGCTGCTTAATATTTTTATTACAAACGCGAAATAAAAAGCCTAGAAACAAAGGTTTGTACGAACTAGCTTCTACATCGCAATTATCAAATACCTTTTCTTGCAGCCCTCTTAATATTTAAGGCCGCTATCTTTCGTAGTAAAATAAATTTTTACATTCGAAAAAATAGGCAAATCTTGTAAATTCTCTAGTTCTACCTTATACATACCTTTTTGTAAGGGCGTGCAGGCGATCGTCGCACTATATGCGTCATAGTGTTTCTCGCCCCTATAAATACTCGTTTGCATATACGTGGGGCGTAAATTCCTCACCTCTGCAAACACGGGTTTTAACTTATAATAAAAATACTCCTTTCCGCGTCCAAATTTATTCGGCTCATTATCTATTTTGTATATCTTTAGACTTAGCGGTATTTTGGTACCGCGCAGCAGCGTTTCGTTCACGTCGTATTCCCCTCCTATATACGTATTTGCGAACTCATCATCCAAGAGCTTCATATCTCTATCGTAATCGTATGAGACAAAATCCAAAGTAAAATATCTACAAATTTTATCATCTTTGTTATTTATATATAATTCCGCTTTATTGCCGGCTTTAGTTAAATTTATATCGGTAAATTCCATAGGAATGCGCGGCTTAATTATCAAATAATTTATAAGCTCCTCCGCCACATAACAAAACAAAATAGACGCCGCTATTATAAAAATAAATTTTAATACTCTCATATTGCTCCATTTATAGGCATTTTAGCGGATTTATCCTTTCGCTTTAAGCATAATAGATTTTATTCACATTCATGAATATATGGATCTTTTAGGGTAAATTCGCCGTAATTTCCCAACCAAAATTTCGCATGCTCAAAATTGTCAATCGCAAATGTCGCATGGTGTTCGCTGTATACCCTGCGCGATCTGCATTTTTTGCCTTTGTAATCATAGTGATCTGATAGCTTTTTATAAAACTCGATGCTTTCGTTATCAAAGTCGTAGCCCAGCGCGATATCTTGATTTCGCCCGTCGTAAAAATGAATATAGTCGAAATCGAGGTTGTAATAAACTTTGCAATGATCATTATCGCCGTTTATTATAGCATCGCCGCAATATTTTTCTAGCTTTAATTTCTCTTTTTCAAACTCATGCCGTAGCTCAATCTGCTCAGACGGGTCTAAATTTTGTGTTTTCTCAGTAAAAAATTTCTCTTCATACCTAAGCGCTTTTTGCAATAAAATAGTCGCATATTCGGCTTTTTTGGAATAAAAATATAGGAAATAAGAGGTGTATAACATAAAGATAAACCCTACAAAAATCATAAAATTTCTAAGTAGTTTTTTCAAATCGTTACCTTTTTAGATGCTTTATAGATTATTGGGTATCTCTCGAACCAACTGAATGCGTTTGCATGATTTACTCCTTAGTAAAAAATTTCTTTTTATCTATCAGATACGATATTTCACATTTAGTCTCTAACTTACTATCTTTAATCTCCTTAAGCCTTATAGTAAAGCCGAAGCCCAAGCCAGGAAGATTTCTCTCAATATCCAACGCGTAGTATCTATCTTCATAAAAAATGGGTCTAAAATAAACGCCTTCCACATAATTTCTATAATTTTCTAGATGAATCCTACTTTTATACGGATCATAATTAAAATCCCTTATAGCTTTGGTACACTCTTTGATATCTAAAATATAGGCTAAATTTTTAGCAAGATTGTTCGATACGTTATATTCCGCATACTTATAGAACATTATATATAAAAGCCTATGATCGCCGATCTTATACAAAGTGAAACCTCTGCCACGATACCCTGCTTGAACCGTTCTATTCATATCCATATACCAACAATCACTCATATTTTGCTTTAGCTCAGGATCATTATAATCTATGCTATCGTTAACTACAGGGCGGATAGCGCTTATATTTTTCCATTTAAACAGATCGTCGTAAAAATCGGTGCAAAAGTCTCTTTCTTTAGCCAAATGCTCTTCATACTCTTTCTTAAGGGTCGCGTTTTGATCCATTTGCCAAAAATACACGCTTTTACTGTTAAAAGTAGTAATACCAAAAGTCGCATTGGTTTCACTGCTCTTTCTAGTAATATTTCTATCCCGTACCTTTGATAAAATCGAATCTAACATCCAAGGCATAGCAGTAGTAGTATTGTTCGTATCGTTTGCATCTATAAACGATACGCTAAGTATGATCACAAGCGTAAATTTTATAAGTAAAGCAAATCTAGGCATTCTGTCCTCCATTCAAAAAGAGCAATATCATACTAGACTTATGGGTGCATTATATCCTCACTCAAGTTAAATTATACTTAACAATTTGATATTATTTTTTGATTTTGATTTAATATGAGATAGGCGGTAAAGCATAAAAATTCAGCGTTGCAATACATCAAATCCTGCAGGTTCTATGGACAAAATTTATGCGAATAAAATTTTATAAATCGCGCTTAGCCGAAGTTTACGGGATCCATATCGATCTCGACGGGCAGATGCTCAAGCGCGCGCGC
>CAUVFI010000099.1:0-4316 GCA_963551055.1 uncultured Campylobacter sp.
CCAAAATTTCATAAACTTCCTTTGTAAAATTTAAAGACGGATTGTATTAAATTTTGCCTTAACGAGAGTGGAATTTTATGACGTGGCGAAATGGGATTGTGCGATGGAATTCTATGGCGGCAGCGCGTAGAATTTTGAATGGATTAATGGAATTCTAGGGCTTCAATAAGCTTTAAGTGAATTTATCAAAATCATACCCATGAAATTTACCCTAGAATTTTAAGGACAAAAATTTGCATTTCAAATTTTATAGGACAGAATTATGAAAGTAGAATTTAAATTCCGTCCACAGAAATACAAGCGATTACTCGCTAGGCAGTTTAGCGGCTGCAGTTTTAAAATAATTCAATTTACTCCACTCGTCCTTATCTCCTACGATAAAAATATATTCCTTAGCTCTAGTTAAAGCTACGTTTAGTAGATTTGGCTTGCTAGCCGCCCAATCTCGCGCACCTGCGCTACCGCCACCTAAAATAAAAATCACCACGCAGGCTTCTTGACCTTGCATAGTGTGGATTGTCGCAGCACTAAATTCTATCTTGTCCTTGTCGTTATCTTTCAAATTTTTCATTAGCTCACTTCGCTTAACCACATCGGTAAACGGCGTAATTATTTTGACTTTATTATTTACGTCTGCACCATAGATTTTTTCTAGTTCCTTATATATTTCATTTGCCTTCTTAAGTTCCTCATCGCTGCAATTACCAATCCAATTACCCTGTGTTTTTACGTTATGCCATTTGCTTTTTATATAGCGCCCTGCTAGAGAATCCACGTTTTTACCTGCGCCCCAAATCATTGCGCCATCATACGCGATCTCATTTGCAATATCAAACATTGGATTGTCGCAGCGCCTATGCACAATGAGCGGCGAACCGACCCAGGTGCCCGCGATATAGGTGCCAATTTTTTGTCTTTTATCCGCGCAGGTTTGTAAAGATGTTCTTGAGACATTAAACTCATCTTTTGCCCCAGTATAGCGCAGCAATGCGTCATTTAACGATGCAGGTAGTGTGACTACAGGTTCTAGTTGCAACGGATCCCCTACGACAACAGCAGTTTTAGCGCGACATAGTGCGCCTACGGCGGCAGCTATGTTTGCCTGACCGGATTCGTCGGCGAGTAAAATTCCGATTTCATTCCGTCCAAAAGCCTCAAAAAAGCGTCCAAACGATGCAAACGTCGAGCTTAACACGGGTACGATAAAAAATAACGAGCGTAGAATTTCGGCTCGATCACTCGCTTTGCCGAATTGATGTAAGTTGCAAAATGCATATAAATTTGTTATAAATTTAGTTCTATTTTTTTTCGAAAGAATCGCCGCTTTATGGAGTTCAAGCGCTTTTAAAAATACTTCCTCACGAGCCAATGCAAATTCGCTTTTGCTCCCATTTTCACTTAAAAACGGCGAGCTATTTTCTCTAACGATACGTTGCTCAGGTATCGCCGTATCTCTACCGCCGCGCAGACTAGCCCATAGCCTCCCCGCTTTTGTCAAAGCATCGTTAAAATCTCTTTTCGCCGCTTCAAAATCGCTAAGTTCGGCTTCTCTAATATCATCGATAAGGCCGTTAATTTTTTCGCCGATCTTTTTGCCGTCTTTGATATTATCTTTAATAAAATTTCGCTCTTTTAACTTATTATACCCTTCAAAGCTTTTATCAATTTCAAAAGGATTTAAGCAATCTTCCTTGAAGCTTTTTTGATTGGCACTATTTCCCATAGTTGCGCAAATTAGTCCCCACGCGGGATTTGATATGTGCTTACCGCATGACAATAACCTAGTAGCTGCATTGGCAAAATAATCTAATTTGGCGCATATACTATCTTGCTTCGGAAGTTCCTTGCTGATATTTTGTACGGCCTTATTATTACTAGATGCCACTACGATTTCATAGCCCTTGAGCTTAGAATTTAATGGATAATAATCGGGATAATCGCCGCTCTTGCCGTCATTCGTCGTTTTGGCGTTTTTAACACCCGTATCGAAAATTTTATCCTCTTCAAGTTCTGATAGCACTAAGGCTCGTTGCACGATCACGCCCGCAATAACGTCTTTTAATAGCGTAGTTTTTCCGGTGCCAGGAGGTCCGTTTACACTATATACCCCACCACGGCCGCTACGAAATAGGCGTAGAATTTCATTGACCGCAATCTGTTGAGAAAAATTTAAACTAAATTTACTAGCAAACGCGCCTAACGGATAATCATCGCATGCTAAATTCGAAATAAGCTGCTTTAAAGAGCCTGTGTCGCGCACGTCTAAACGCGACGATTTCAGATCGTCCTCATCGCTTTCGTCAAAAATAATATTTAAAATTTCATCGTTCGCACCATCTTTTAGCACCATACTAATGTCATCTATGAAAAAGCTATTTAGCATGGCGCTGCATTGCGGCTTTTTAGCGACAGATACACATACGCGTAAATTATTCGTAACTAACGGCGAGTCCAAAGCTTCTTTAATTACATCGTGTATGTACGATACAAGCTCTTTTACGCTGCATCTATCGCTACATAACTCGTTTATTTTTTCGTAGATATCGCTTTGAAGCTTAGAAAAATTTTCGCTAGTAAGCTCGGATTTTTTATCTTTAAATTTAGCGCATGCCCAAGGTGCCATAGATACGAATACGTCGTCTTCGGCAGACAATATACCATATCCACTATCCCCACCGCACAAAATTTTGGCGCCTTCCAAACTCTCATCTTTATACTTTCTGTCATAACATACCAAATCGCTTAGCACCACCGGCTCTTCACAATCCGCAAGCAAAACCTTGGCATCGCCGCCTAATTTGATATAATACGAGGCGGCATGCTCTAATGAATTTTGACTAAACTCATCACTTTTCTGACCGATTGCTTCGTAAATTTTCTGCGCAATTTCACTCGTTTCGTATATACCGCCGTAAATCTCTATAAATAGACTTTTACGTTTTTTGGGATCGGGATTAGCAAGATCTTTTGTCTCGATCTTATTGTCGCTCGGCTTCGTTTTTCGCAGCGAATTTAGAATTCTTTCATCGCTTAACTTATCTAATTCAAACTCAGATACTCGCTTAGTTTTAGTCTGATCCTTTTTAGGTAAATTCTGAGGACTTAGAAACTCGCTTAGAAGTAGATATTTTAGGGTATTTGCTATCGCCATATTTACTCCTTTATTTTGCGTGATTACGGCATTAGATTTCATTTATTCCGAAGAATTCTCGGGATTTTTATTATAACCTTCCTCCACTTAAGAATCAGTGAAAGCAGGTGAAATTCTGTCGCAAAATTTTATAATAAACAGAATCCACCTTAATTTAACGCACTAAATTTAAAGTATGAATTTGGAATTTTAACGAAATAAAATTCGACGCGCTACTTTCGATTTGCGTTGGCAAGCATCAGTTTTATGCGGTTTTCTTGATTCACCGCGCTTGCGCCCGGGTCGTAGTCGATAGCGGCGATGTTTGCTTGCGGGTAGTTCTGTTTGATCTTTCGGATCATTCCGCGCGCGATGATGTGGTTTGGCAGGCAGCCGAAGGGCTGCGCGCACACGACGTTTTGTATGCCGTGGCGCATGAACTCGACCATCTCCGCCGTCAGCAGCCAGCCCTCGCCCATCTTCACGCCGTGACCGATGTAGCCATCGGCGGCGGCACGAACCTCGCTAAATGGGCTCGGCGCGCGAAATCCGAAGCGCTTCATCTGCTTAATCATCATGCGCTGGAAAAATTCCACTACTTTAGCGACCGCAAGCGAGCCGTAATACGCCACGCCGCCCTTGCCGTAGAGCTGCTTGTCGTAGACCGCATCATAGATGCAGGTAAGCACGAAGTCCATCAGCCCCGTATTTACGGGCTCAGCGTTTTCGCGGATGAGGTAGGCGTTTAGGCCGTTGTTGCCGATGGGCGAGTATTTGAGATAAATTTCGCCCACGATGCCCACGCGGATCTTTTGCTCGCCACTGCGTTGCAGAGCGGCAAAGTTTTCCAAAATATAGCGAAAATTCTTTTTTAAGCGGAAAAACGCCCACTCGTTTGTCATCGAAGCGATCTGCGCGGCGATCCGCTCGTAAATTTCATTCGTAGCGCCGGGGGTCATCTCATAGGGCTTACACTGATTATACAACCCCATCATCAAATCGCCGTAAAATATCGCGGCGAAGAGCTTTAGAAGCGATTTTTTGCCGAGGCTAAATTCATTCTCATCTAGCGAGCCGAAATTTAACGAGATCGCAGGGACATAACTAAAGCCGCTGTCCTCAAGCGCTTTGCGAAGCAAATTTATGTAGTTGCTCGCTCTGCAGCCGCCGCCCGTTTGGCTGATGA
>CAUVFI010000100.1:0-4284 GCA_963551055.1 uncultured Campylobacter sp.
AAAAATTTTATCGATAAAATTGCAAGAGCCGGTAAGTATTCGCTTTTAAAATTTAATGTGAAATCAGGATCGCTTGTCTGCTAAAAAAGAAGCAAGCCAAAAAGCTCGCTTCATTAAATTTAAAACGCTACAGAGTAAAAAAGCAAAATTTGAGTTAAAATAACCGAGAAAGGCAGTAAAAATGCAAATGCAAAAAGACAAAATCCCCGCGGACATCAGCCAAATTCCACAAGAAATTTTAAAAAGCTACGATAGATTTCGCTTTTGTAGATATCTGTTTTTTGGGACACTTTTGACCTTCCTGATTTATATCGTCGTGTTTCTTACGTTTGTACATGATGCGCCCATAATGTCGTTTTTATGCATGCTCGCGCTATCTGAGATAAATATACTCGTCTGCCTAAACAGGCTGAAGTATAAAAAATATGCCCTGCTTTTATTTAGCGATGCAGATAAGGCCTTTATGCTTATATGGATACATGTAGCTGCGATATTTTACATTCTTTATGCTTTGGTCGGATTTTATTTACAGATAAAATATCACATAGACTGGGATACGCGTCAGATTATACCTGCTATTTTTATCGCTATTCCGGTGGCGATAATAACATATAACGCAAATCCGGAATTTGACGCCGATGAAACCGTGTATCTACCGGCACCAAAATCGCAAACAAAAATTAGCGGAGCCATCGCTGATAAAATTTCCGGCGAGCAAAATTTTAACAAAACAAACGGCAAGGCGCAAGGCGCCCAAGATGAAACCGCTAAATTTGAGCAAAAATTTAATGACGCGAGCCTTGAAACAGAATCTATCCAAAGCAAAGAGGAAGCGCTGGAGTACGGCAAAGCTCTAGCATAAATTGCAAAAAATTTAAAGCAAAAATATCAACTTCACCGTTTGATCAGATTTGCTTTCGCGAGTTTTGCGGCAACGGTTTTTTTGATTTTATTTTTATCGGATTCGTACGAATTACACTGGGCGTTTATAATTAGCGCCGTTTGCACGCTTATATTTCTCTTTTCAAAACGCAGATACAGCAAACTTTTCGTAGAAAATCCCAAAAAAAGCAATACGATTTTCGCGATAGAAAATTTTGCGATTGTGACATTAGTTTTGTATTATCCCATTATGGCTATAGCGTTATGGCTTGCCGGCGGCGGTAGTGAATCTAACGATATAGGGCTATTTTTTGGCTTATTTTATCTTCTAGCAGTGACGCCTATGTCCGTTATTACTACCTTTGTTTGCCTAGCACGCAACTTAAGCGTTTATAAAGAGATAAAAGAGTGGAATTAGTAAAATTTAAACGAATTTTTAAATAACTTTATCGCTCAAATATACTTCATAAATCCTTGTCTAAGTATTCTTTAGCTATGGAATGACAGCTTAAATTTAGAATTTAAATCAATCCAAAGCAGCACTTTGCGTCTTTAAATTTGCAAACCCGCCATTTTTATCTGCGTTCATTAAAAGGCTTTAAATTAGCTGAGTATAGAAGTAAGAAAATAAAGAGCGTGGAGATTTTAGGCATAGCAAATGCGTTTAAATTTGATCTTAAACGCTCAAGGCTACTGCGTTAGCTTGCATTTCAGCGCCTCTTGTAAAAGCGCATTGGCTACTACTCTCTCCTTTTTTACGAAGATAAAATTTTCGCCGTATTCGCTCTGCAGCTCGCTTTGTGGATCGGCACCCGTATGCATCACTATGATATTTGCTTTTAAATTAGAGCCGTTTAGCATCTTAGCGACGATGTCGAGCTTTTGCTGATTTGCGATCGTTAGGATGATGACCGACGCATCGCGCGCATGCAGTTCGTCGATCGCGGTTTTTTGCATTATATTTACAAAGTATATATTCTCTCCGCGCGATTTGCCCAGATCCACAAGTTCTAAATCGCTCTCAGCAACTACGTATAGCAGCCCCTGATCTTTAAGGCGCAGCACCACTTCCTGCCCTATCCTGCCATATCCTGCGACGATGATGTGATTTTTCATCGGCGGGATTTGAGTTTTATGCTCCTCATCCTCGAGCTTTTCGACCTTGGACTCGAAACGGTTGGCGATTTTGTTTAAATTTTTAAGGATAAACGGCGTTAAAATCATCGTCGCGGTTACGACTGTAATTAAAATTTGCCCGTTTTCCTTACTTAGCATATCGCGGCTCATCAGCAGCGAAAAGATCGCAAGTGCAAACTCACCTATCTGACATAGCGACAGCGCCGCTTTTAGCGCTATCCTTTTGCCGGTCGAGAGAAATAAGATCGCATAGATCACGACCGTCTTAAGCGCCATTATAACGATAATAGCGAGTAGAATTAGCCCATAGTGCGAGACGATGACTTCGAAATTTATCTGCATGCCGATCGTGATAAAAAAAAGTCCGAGCAGTATGTCTCGAAACGGCGTCAGATCGGCTTCTATCTCGTGTTTATACTCGGTTTCTGCGATGAGCATGCCTGCGATGAATGCGCCCAGCGTGTACGAAAAACCAAAAACATGCGCCAAAAAGCTAGCCCCCACGACGGTAAAAAGGATGGTCGCGATGAAAATTTCTTTAGAATTTGTCCTTACGACGTAGTAGAGGAAGCGGTTAAAAGCAAATTTACCGAGCACGAAAAGGATCACTACTACTATGGCGGCGCTTACGGCGGTTTTTAAGATTAGATAGTTCACGGGGGTATTGTCGGTCGAGCCGAATATGTCAATCATCAGCAAAATAGGGATGACGGCGAGATCTTGAAATAGCAGGATGCCAAGCACCTTGCGCCCGTAGTTTTGGTTGATTTCGCCTGTTTCGTTGAGCGTTTTTAGCACGATCGCCGTAGAGCTAAGCGCGAGCGCAAGCCCGATAATCATCACGGTTTTTATGTTTCCGCCGAAAGCTTGATCGATGATGAGCGCTAGAATAATACCGGTACCGAGTACTTGGAGTATGCCGTTAAAAAATACGTCCTTTTTCATGCTCATCAGGTGATGGAAGCTAAACTCAAGCCCGATGGTAAACATCAAAAAGACGATACCGAATTCCGCCAGCTCGGACATATGGGCGTTTTCGACACTGCTTAAGCTATATATCTGCGAAAAGCATACGCCTGCAACGATATAGCCGATGATGGTGGGAATTTCAAAAATTTTAAAGACGATATTTAGCACTATCGCAAGCGCCGTGATCGCAAGAAATAGCTCTATAACAAGCTCCATTAACTCCCTTTTTTGTAAGATTATGCATAAAATTTAGCGCTAAATTTATTGTCAAATTTTACATTATCCGCGACCATTTATTGGAGGCATAATCGATGAAATTCTATCTTTTCATATAAATTTACGGGTAAATTTTATAATGTGATTTTACTAAAATCCCGCTTAAAAATAGAGAAATTATGTCGCACTTTATCGCTAAATTTAGAGGTTCGCGACAAAATTTTAAAGCCTAACACGGCTTGGAATTTTAAATTTTAAAGCTAAATTATATCAAGGCGACTTTTAAATTTAATTGTAAGAAAATTTACCTGGGTTTGTTTGGCGCGACTTTAAATTTGACGCGTCCATAAATCTGCACTGAAAGTCAAAATTTATCGCTTTAATCTACGCTTAAGAGGCGATCTTGCTTTTTGATAGCATTAAAATTTCAGCTTATAGCGCTAAGACCTCAATTTTTGTTAAGCTTTAATCTTTATCTCGCAGACCTTATTCTGTCTCTCCGCCAAGCTCTAAAATTTTAGCCCGCAGCTCCTCGATCTCGCGCTCATACTCGGCGATCCTTTCTTGCAGGCGAAAGATCACGTCCACGCCCGCAAGATTGACGCCAAGCTCCTTTGTAAGGTTTAAAATCATGCGTATACGGTCCATATCATGCGCCGAGTATAGGCGCATCTTGCCCTCCGTGCGCCCCGGGCTTACGAGTCCTTCGCGCTCGTATTGCCGCAGCGTCTGCGGATGGATATCTAGGACCTTCGAGACTATCGATATGAGATAAACCGGCTCATCGTAATCATGCATTTTGATGCCTCCTTATAGCTTTTGCAGCGCGGCTTTGACGTCCTCGTCCAGCGAATCGACGTCGGGCAAAACGACATTTACCACCGCGTATAGATCGCCTAAAATTTTACTCTTGCGGTTTTGCACGCCGTAGCCTTTTAAGCGGTATTTCTGCCCGTTTTTGGTATTTTTTGCGATCTTTATTGTTGCGCTTTTGCTCGGCGTCGAAATTTCTACTTTTCCGCCAAACATCGCCGTTTTCAAAGGCACGTCAATCTTTTTGAAAAGATCGTCGCCTTCGCG
>CAUVFI010000101.1:0-4264 GCA_963551055.1 uncultured Campylobacter sp.
GTGTTTTTCTTGACGTAATCGACCAGATCGATCGCGTCGATGCTGTCGATCTGCAGATCCTCGTAAATTTTAGCCTCCGGCACGACCTTGCTCTCGTCGATCTCAAAAAGCTCCACGAGCGCCTTTTTTAAAATTTCAAAAATTTCATCTTTACTCATTTTTACTCCTATTTTCGGCGATGTATTGCGCCAAAGACGCAACGGATGAGAAAATTTGCTTTAAATTTTGGGTTTTTGAGTTAAGTACGATGCCGTATTTTTTCTGCACCAAAAGCCCGAGCTCCAGCGCATCGACCGAATCGAGTCCGAGCCCGTCGCCAAAAAGCGGCTCATCGTCATTTATGTCGCCCGGCGCGACGTCTTCGAGGTTCAGCCCCGAAATGATCAGCTCCTTAAGTTCCAAAATTTCTTCGTTCACAGATTCTCCTTTTCATATAGATTTGATATTTTTTCGTAGAGTTTGCGCACGCGGATCGGGTTTGGGCGATCCGGCTCGAAGCCCGTTAGATCGAGCGCGCACAGCTCGTAGAGGTCGTATTTCATCCGAACCTCGGGCGTATCGTACCATACTTGTCCTTTTTTTAGGCTTTTAGGATCCATTTTTATCGCGACGCAATTCATATTTTTTGCGAAATTTATCGCGATGTAAAATGCCGCTTTGTGCATGGCGATGCGATCTGCAGTGCGCGTGCCCTCGGGGAAGATGATTAGGCTTTCTCCTCGCTCAAGGGCGCTGCGGCACGCATCTATCATCGCTTCCGAGCCGGTGTTTGGGATGTAGCCCGCGGCGGCGATGGCGGCGGAGAGGAAGGGGTTTTTACATAGGCTTTCCTTGACTACGCAGTTTGCGCGCCGCACGTGAGCTAAAAAGATCACCACGTCAAGCAGGCTAGGGTGGTTTGCGATGATGAGAGTGCCGCTAGGCGGGAGTTTGCAGCGCCAGCTCACGCCGATGCTGCCGTAAAGTCGCGCGAGCAGCAAAAATATGCGCCACGAGATCATTATAAAATCGCGCACGAAATTTCGCACGGCGCCTATGCGGTTTAGCCGCAGCAACGCTACGGGGAGGAAGAGCAGGTTGCCTATCATACACAGCGCGCCGAAGCTAGCGAAGGATAACGCGATGCCGATCTGTTTAAGCTTGCGCCTTATCGGATTTGCCTGCTTCATCGTGCGGCGCCTCTTTCGGCAGGGGTTGTGCGGCAGCTCTCGTTGGGGATTTTGCGGCTTTTAGCGGAGATTTTGTGGTTCTCGGCGGGGATTTGATGGCTCGTCATGCGCGCGATCTCGATAAAATTTCTACGGCTTGCCGCCCGCTGCATCGTAGCGAAATTTTTGCGGTTTTCTGCGCGCGATATTTCGGCTTGCGGCGTGTGCCGAAGTAATAGAGCTTTTATGGTCTGAGCGGAGGCGACCTCGGTGCCGTGTATGTGTCGAAGCAATAGAATTTCTGCGGCGCGCGGTAAACTGCGATTTTGTAGAATTCTCGCCGTTTGCCGTGCGCATTGCCTCGGTGAAATTTCCTCAGCTTGCCGCACGCTTCGTCGTGCGTGCCATTGCGATGGAATTTTTATCTTTTGCCGCGCGTATCGTTGCGGTAGAATTTCTGCGGTTTGCCACGCGCGCCATTGCGACGGAATTTCTGCGAAGCGCCGTATACGCCGTTTTTGCGCCGCCGTATGACGCGCCGTCTGATTAAATTTATAGCTCGCGGCGTCGTTAAATTTAAAATTCATCGTAGCGCCTTGTCGTGTGCATCCTGCGTGAGCGGCTACTCGGTTCATCGCGCGGCTAAATTTAAACTCGTAGCCCAAGCTTTGATCTGCTAAATTTATGAAATTTACAGCCTGCTGCGCGTAGTATTTCGGCTCGCCGCATCTGTCTTTATAGCGGAATTTTACGGTGTCTTCCATGCGCCGCTGCGGTAAAATTTTTATGGCTCGCAGCTCGCAGCGTTTAGGCGGATTTTTTTGGATTCGTTGCGTATTCCTCGGCGGCGTATTTTCGCAGCGCGCCTCATTGCAACGCGATTTGGGGGCGTATGGCACGCGCCCTTTCGGCGTGTTTTTAAGATGTGCCGTTTGGGCGAGCTCGTGTTTGATAGCGCGGCTAAATTTAAAACCTTCACTATATCCGCGTTTGGCGGAGCGGCTAAATTTAAAGCTTGTCGTTCGCGCCTTTGCAGCTCCGCGTGGCCTGGGATTTTGATCAAATTTGCTCGTCTCGCCGCGCTTGCTTATGCGATGAAATTCTGCTATTTTAACGCTCACGATCTTGCCTTAAAAAAGCTGCGATTTTGGCGGGATCTTTGATGCGCCAAAGATAGTCCAAAACCCCGTCGCTACTGCGCCATTCGCGCTTGCCGGAGAGGATTTTAGCCAAAAATTCCACCGCGGTATCTAGCGGGATCTCGCCGCCCTCTTTAAAGCTTCGTAAAATTTCATTCTCGGCTCGCGGTTTTGGATTTTGTGCCTCTATGCTCTGTGTCGTCGCGTCCACAACGTGCGGCGAAATTTCGATCTGCACGTCATCTCCGCGCTGAAGCACCAGAAGTAGGGCGCAGGCAAAGTCGCAGCGCTTCAGATAGTCGTTGTTTGCCTCCTCAAAATAGCAGAGCAGGGCGATTTTATCGTTATCCGACTTGCATTTGCCGTCCTTACCATCTTCGTTTGCATCCTGCTCGGAGCCGGAATTTTCCGCGCTTTCTTTCAGCCTTGCAGCGGCGATTATTGCGCCGTTTTCGAGCGCGCACGCCGCGGAGATCGTCGAAATTTCGGCATGGTTTTGCGTAAAAATCGCATTTTGCGCCGCGATCGCGTTGAGTACGCTGACGCAAAAGCTCGAAGGCGAGACGCTTTCGCTCATCGAGCCGAGCAGGCTAAAACAGCGGTTGATCTCGCCCAGGCGCGAGCAAAAGACGAGCGGCAGCCCTTCGCGCTGCGTCGCGGAGCTTTGCATCGCATGATCGCAGGTTTCCGAGCGTTCGTTCGTTTTGAAATTTTGCCTTGTCGAATTTAAAGAATTTTCATTTGTGAAATCTTGCTGCGTCGAATTTAAATTTTGCGGCATAAAATTTAAAGAATTTTCGCTTGAAAAATCTTGCGACAATGGGTTTTGCGCGGCGGTGCGGCTTTTGCTCGCGTCTAAATTTTGCGACGCAGGATTTAAGGAGCCCTTCTCGGCTAAACTCTGCGGCGCATTTTGCGAAATTTCGCCTAAAAGCGAGATGCAAAGTTTCGCCCCAAGTCCCAAGCGGCGGCGTTGCAACGGCGGGATGTGCGCAAGAGCTGGCTTTTTCTTTAAAGCTTCGAGCGCTAAAATTTCATCTTTTAAGCGGGCGTGAGCAGAAATTTTTAAATTTCCTACGGAGCTTTTTTGTAAAACCCCATTTTCGCACGCTGCAAAATTTGCGGGATTTATAGAATTCTGCTCGTAGTCCCGAGTATCTGTAAAATCTTGCGTATAATTTAACGTAAAATCATATGTAAAATTTTGATCCGTATCGCAAGCGAGATCGGAATCTCCGCCTAAATTTACTTCGAAAATTCCGCTCGAGCAAGCGGCGAGTTTTATACAAAGCTCCGCCGGCTCGCCCGAAATTATCGCGCTTGCGTAAGATATACCGAAGCTTAGTTTATTTTGCAATATAGCCTCTTAGTGTGACACCGCTCATTATCGTGCCTACGCCGCATTCAAACTCTTTGTCGCTCACGAAAACGTTTTTATAATAGTAGCTCGTGATATTTATAACCTTGTTGCCGCCCTCTTTTTTGGCGCGATCTTGAAAGCTAAGCAGCGCCGATAAAAACGCGCGGTTGCATGCGGCTTGATCGCTCTTGCCGACGCCGTTTGCTTTTTTATTCGAGCTTAGCTGCTGCGTGATCTTTCTGCCTGCGGATTTGTTACCGAAGTAGAATTTTATGTTCGGATCAAGCTTGGCTTTAGCGTCTGGCTCTGCGAGTGCCGCAGCGATCGGGAAGCGCACGATATCGTTTTTGGCATAAGCCGAATTAGCGACAAAAAGCGTCGCAACTACGAAAAATAGAAATTTTTTCATTTTCTCTCCTTTAGTCGATAAATTTTTTAAAAATCAAAGATGTATTTACGCCGCCGAAAGCGAAGTTGTTATTCATAACGTAGTCCGTCTTTATCTCCTGCGGCTGCGTGAGGTATCTAAGCGGCGCACATTCCGGATCGATACCTTGTAAATTTAGATTCGGATAGAATAGCCCCTCGTTCATCATCATCACCGAGATGAAGCTCTC
>CAUVFI010000102.1:0-4196 GCA_963551055.1 uncultured Campylobacter sp.
GCTGCTTTTGCGACGCCCATTACGTTGTAGTGAGGAACGAATTTCGGTCCGCCAAGATATGTAAGAGTTAGCACCGAGCCGCCCTCTTTCAGCACCGGAAGCACCGCGCGCGTAAGGCTCAGTAGCGAATACACGCTTGTGCCCATCGCGATATCAAACGCCTCCTTGGTCGTGTTTACAAACTCGCCCTCTAGCGCCTCTTTTGGCGCATAAGCCACCGCATGCACGACGAAATCAATCTCGCCCAGATCTGCTTTGATGCGATCCGCAAGGCCGTCTAGGTGAGCAGGATTGTTTACGTCGAGCTCATAGACGAATTTGCTGCCAAACTCCTCTGCGATCGGCTCTACGCGTTTTTTCAGCGCATCGTTTAGATAGGTAAACGCCATCTGTGCACCCTGCTCGTGGCAAGCTTCGGCGATGCCGTAAGCGATAGATTTGGCGTTAGCCACGCCGACGATGAGGCCTTTTTTGCCTTTTAAAATCATTATTTCTCCTTTCTATTTTTGCTTGGCTTTTTCTACTTATTCTGCGTTAAAATTTAAAAAATAATGCTCACGAACCATATGTTCGCTCCGCTTATTTTTTAAATTTTGCCTTGACTAAGCGAAAAATCCTGCGCAATTTGACTTAAAAATTTTGCAACCCAAATTTGAAACCAAATTTGATAGCGGCAGTATCGTGAGATGGATTTTAATGTTGTGCAGAGATTTTAAATCAAGACTAGGCGCGTAGCCTGTCGCGGACTTAAAATTTCAAACTCATTAAAAGACGCTCACGAGACAACGCGTATAAGTTCCAAAAATTTCGAGGCGTCCCAGCTCGCCGTCCCCACTAACACCCCGTCGCAGCCTTTTATCGCGCAAATTTTTGCGATATTTTCCGCATTTACGCTGCCTCCGTAAAGTAGCGGCGCGGAGCTTTGGGTGCGCAAGAAATTTAGCATTCTTTCGATCTGCTCACACTGCGCGCTTCTGCCCGTGCCGATCGCCCAGACGGGCTCGTAGGCTAGCACTAAATTTCGGTATTTCAGATCGATACCCTCAAGCTGTGTCGCTACAAACTCCTCGCTGCGGTTTTGCGCAAATGCCGCCTCATCCTCGCCGACGCAAAAAACGATGCGCCAGCCCTGCGCTGCGGCAAAACTGAATTTCTCTCTTATCAGCTCCGCGCTCTCGCCCAAAATGGCGCGCCGCTCACTATGTCCGATAAGAACGGTTTTGACGTCAAATTCCGCAAGCATATCGCCGCCGATCTCGCCCGTAAAGCTGCCGTGCGTGGCGGGATAGAAATTTTGCGCGCCTTGGGTGAAATTTTTTACCCCCGCGCAAAATGCGCTAGCAGGTGGAAAAACTAAAATTTCATCCTCGCGCGAAATTCCGCCCGTTAAACCTTCATCTAAAGCTTTAGCGTACCGCTCAAAGCTAGCGCGAGTATGGTTGCATTTAAGATTCGCTGCTAGTATCATCGCAGCTCCGTTTTAGCAGTAAGCACTCGCACGCCCGGCAGTTCCTTGCCCTCGATGAGTTCTAAGCTCGCGCCGCCTCCGGTAGAAATAAAAGTCATATCATCAGCGTTGCCCGCGCGTTCGACGACATCTGCGGTATCGCCGCCGCCCACTACGGTCGTGGCGTCGCTATCTGCGATCGCGTGCGATATATGCAGGCTGCCGCGAGCGAATTTATCGATCTCAAAAACTCCCATCGGTCCGTTCCACCAGATCGTTTGTGCATCGTCTAAGGCTTCTTTAAAAAGCGCTACGGTCGCAGGTCCGATATCTAGCCCCATCCAATCGCTTGGAATTTCTTGGACGGTAACCTTTTTTGTAACGGCATCTTGCGAGCATTGCGGAGCTGCGACGGCATCGACGGGGATATAAATTTTAACCCCAAGCTCGCGAGCATTGCGGAGAATATTTTTTGCTTCCTCGATTAGATCCTCTTCGAGCAAAGATTTGCCGATGTCATATCCGACGGCTTTTAAAAAGGTAAACGCCATGCCGCCTCCGATGATGAGCTTATCGACTTTAGGAAGTAAATTTTTAAGCGCCTGAAGCTTGCCGCTTACTTTGCTGCCGCCCGTTACGGCTACGAAAGGACGCGCAGGATCTTTAATAAGGTCTTTAGCAAATTTTATCTCTTTTAGCAATAAAAATCCCGCCGCTTTGTGCGCCTCATCGTAGAATTTCGTAATCGCCTCCACCGAAGCATGCGCGCGGTGGCATACGCCAAAAGCATCGTTGATATAAAATTCCGCGTAGCTCGCAAGTCTCTTAGCTAGTGCTTCGTCGTTTTTGCTCTCGCCCTTTTCGAAACGCAGATTATCCAGCAGCAGCACTTCGCCCTTTTTAAGCGAATTTACCGCAGCTCCTGCCTCCTCGCCTGCGACATCGGAGACAAATTTTATCTCGCGCTCCAAAAGCCTAGATAGCCTCTTTACCACAGGCTTTAGGCTAAGTCTTTCTTCGTATCCGTTTTTCGGGCGCCCTAAATGACTGGCTAAAATTACCGCGCAGCCCTCGTCTAAGCAATATTTAATCGTAGGGATAGACGAACGAATGCGACGATCGTCCGTAATATTGCAAAACTCATCCATCGGCACGTTAAAATCGCACCTGATAAAAACGCGCGCGCCGTCTTTAAATTTTAAATCTTTAATCGAAAGAATTTCGCCCATCTTATTTCCTTCTTTTTGCCGCATATAGGGCTAAATCGATGAGGCGCTCGCTATATCCCCACTCGTTGTCATACCAGCTCATCACTTTTATAAGATTGCCGTCAATTACCTGCGTGCAGTCGCTAGCTACGATGCTGGAGTATTCTGAAGTACAAAAATCGCTGCTGACACGGCTATCGTCGTCTACGAGCAAAATTCCTTTCATCTCTTTAGCGGCATAGCGGCGGAAAATTTCATTTAGCTCCTCGGCACTCGTCTGCTTGCGCGTTAGCACTGTTAGATCAACCATCGAAACGTTAGCCACCGGCACGCGCACCGATTGTCCGTGCATCTTACCGCTTAGCTGCGGAAGTACCTTACTAATCGCTTTTGCCGCACCCGTCGTGGTCGGAGCGATATTAAGAGCCGCGGCGCGTGAACGGCGAAAATCCTTGGCTTTTACATCGACTAGACTCTGTCCATGTGTATAGGCGTGAATCGTCGTCATAAGACCCTTTTCGATACCAAGCTCATCGTCTAAAATTTTTGCAATCGGAGCTAGGCCGTTAGTGGTGCAGCTAGCGTTTGAGATGACGCGCTGTCCTGCATAAGCGCCCTCATTAACGCCGATTACGAAAGTAGGCGTATCGTCCTTGGCAGGCGCGCTCATTACGACTACGCCGATACCGTTATCTATGAACGGCTTGCATTTTTCGCTCGTTAAAAACGCACCAGTACATTCAAGCACAGCTTCTGCACCATCGCCCGCAAAATCAAGCTCCGCAGGCTCTCTGGTGGAATAGACGCGGATTTTTTTGCCGTCTACGGCTATGCATTCGTCGCTTAGAATTTCTACTTTTTTACGAAACTCGCCGTGAACGGTGTCGTATTGAAGCAGGTATCTCGTAAGCTCGCGCTTAGCGGTATCGTTGATCGCCACAAGCTCCACATCGTCCCTGCTTAGCGCAATTCTAGCCGCGCACCTACCGATCCTTCCAAAGCCGTTAATTGCGATTTTTACTGCCATAAGGTTCTCCTTATTTGGGATGTTTTCAGCTGGAATTTTACTAAATTTGGGTTAATCTTTGATTAAATAAAAAGTCGCGAAATCTAGGATTTACTTTTTGGCTATATAATTCGCGAACTTTTTTTAAAGGAGAAAAAATGAGACGAATTGTATTCTCGTCATTAGCGGCAATCGCGATTTTAAGCGGATGCAACCAACCTAAGGCCGATACGGCTCCGCAGCAAAAGCAAGAGTCTGTAGCGCATACGATCGTATTTCTACTCGGAGAGACCGGAGATAAGCGCATCAGCCTTAGCTCGAACGATATGTTCGCAACGGGCGTGTTAACCGACGAAAAAGGCAAAAAGCATAATCTCAAACGCGCGGCTTCCGCAAGCGGCATAATGCTTACGAACGACGAAGGCATCGAGCTTCTTTTCAAACGCGGAGAGGGAGTGTATACGCCGGGTAAGGGCAAGAAGGATATTCCGGTAACCTACACCGAGCACGAGCACAAAAGCGGCGAAATGATGTA
>CAUVFI010000103.1:0-4132 GCA_963551055.1 uncultured Campylobacter sp.
GTTCACTTTAAAAAAAGGACGACCATGCCAAAGATGAAAAGCGTGCGCGGTGCCGTCAAGCGTTTTAAAGCGGGCAAAAACAAGATCAAAAGAGGCTCTGCTTTTCGCAGCCATATTTTGACGAAGATGTCTCAAAAACGCAAGAGGAATTTGCGCGAGGCCCAATACGTCGATTCTACGAACGTATCTGCGGTTAAAAAAATGCTTTGCAAATAGTGCGAAGTTAGTTTTTGACGAAAGTCATTCAAACTCCCCTAAATTCATGGATTTTAGGGCAAGATCCCCAAAGGGACGCCGATTAAGAAAGGATTAATATGGCAAGAGTAAAAACGGGCATCGTTAGACGCCGCCGTCACAACAAGGTGCTAAAGCTTGCGCGCGGATTTTATAGCGCAAGACGCAAACATTTCAGAAAGGCCAAAGAGCAGCTGGAGAGAAGCCTCGTTTACGCCTTCCGTGACAGACGCGCGAAAAAACGCGATTTCCGCAGACTTTGGATAGTGCGCATCAATGCAGCTTGCAGGCTAAACGACATCAGCTATTCTAAATTTATAAACGGACTTAGAAAAGCGGGCATCGAGCTTGATAGAAAAATTTTAGCAAATATGGCTATGAACGACGCCGAAGCTTTCGCAACCGTCGCAAAGAAGGCAAAAGCGGCATTAAAATAAGCTTTAAAATTTGGTCGCCTCCAAGGCGGCTAAATTTTTAAATTTCGACAAAGCTTTTAATTTTAAAAGCGCGTCTACAAATTTGTCAAAATTTAAGAATTTGGATAATTTTATTTGAGGCGGTGCAGAATGCTAAAGTCTTTGAAAAAAATCGTATCTCTTGCGCTTATCGGTGCAGCAGGGTTCGGCTATGCGAGCGAGCAGAATTCCTGGGGCTATGCAGACGCGCAAAAATCTCCTTCCAACAACACTTCCCGTTCCGACGTAATGAGCGCTGCGGACAGCTTGGGCGCGAAATTAAGCAGGCGCGACGCGGCTAGCGATAGCTCCGCGAGCGACGAGTATGAAAACTCATTTCGTATCAAGCTCGAGTACGCAAGGGGCTTTGCCAAAAAGGGCTCATATTCGGGCAGGCTTAATAATCAGCGCGTTATGATGCCTGCGTTTCGCTGGACGGGCAATAGCGGCGTAAATGCTGAGTTTTGGAACGGCATTACCAATATAGGCGGCGCGCTGGTTCCTTATGTGGCTTTCGGCTCTTACGAGGCGGCGATACCGGGCGATCAAACTACGCAATATCTGGTCAGAAGGGACGAAGACGCGGTTCAGATGAAGCGAAATATTGCGGCGGGCATAGCAAATTTAGGCTATACCTATACCAAAAATTCTACTAGAAATCTAAATTTAGTCTATGCCGATATCGATAATTTCGTAAATTTCTACGGCAGAGAAAATATCGCGGGATACTTCATCGACGAGGTTAATACCGAAAACAATCCCGCAACTATCGCCTATATGAAGAGTATCTACAATTATATCAAGACCAAATACCCGGGAATGCTAGTTTTAGCAAATAACGGCTGGGGCGTGCGCGACGCCATAGCTCCCTATGCGGACGTTTGGATGCTGCAAGAGGTGAGCGCGGATGAGTATATAAACCACTATCGTCCTAGAACCTCTGAGTTTGAAAAAGACCCCGCAAATTCCTCTAAAATTTTGCACGTCATATACAACGCCAGACCCGATCAATACGACGAGATCATAAGGCTATCTCGCGAGCGCAACGCGGCAAATCTATTCATCACCTCCGATACGAATGCCTATCCTAGCGGATACGACGATCTGCCTACCTATTTTGAAGCGCTGATGCTGGCGATCAATAACTTCACGCCTAAAAACGGCAGCCTGTTTTCGCAGGTCGCAAGAGGCGGCAACCGGGTAGGCATCGAGATGCCGCGCTCGAAGGTCGATCTGGATCTTACCAAGCTTGCAAGAAATTCCGCTTATAAAAATTTAACCGATACCGACGGGCAGGAGTTTAACGTAAATGTAAGCGCGATAGGAAACTACGGCGGAGATTACAAAGACCGCTCGGGCGGCGTCAAATACGATCACAAGAGCGACGGAATTTTACTTGGAGCCTCCAAGAGAGTAGATGATCTTACGCTGGGCGTGATCTTTGGTTACCAAAAATCGGACGCTTGGTACGAGGGTAAATTCGACGGTGTCAAAGAAAACATCAAATCCTACGAGTTTGGTCTGGCGGGTAGATACGATTTTAACGAGAACGTGGATCTGGCGGTAAATTTAACATATTCGACGAACGATCATAAATTTGAAACCAACAACGGATTCGGCGCTATCCATGGCGCAAAATACAAGTCGCAAATTTGGGATCTTAGCACCAGAGCCGGGTATAAATTCTTATTTGAAAACGGCTACATTAAGCCATATTTGGGACTTGGAGCGATTAGAGTGAACGAGGATGCGATCTCTAGGCTTAGATTTAGCTCCGCTTCAAAAACCGCACCGAACGGTACGGCTGGAATTTACGCGATCAAGGCTTTCGGCGATCTGCAGATATTCGCAAATGTGGAGTACGAGCATCGATTTAGCGGCGATTCGTATCATGCAAGCAGAAAGTATTCGGACAGGTACGACGTCGAGGGGCTTGATTATTCTAGCGGCGTATTTAACGGCGCGATCGGACTGAAATATAAGATCCTTCAAAGCGTCGGACTCAGCGCGTCGTACGAGCTAAGCGAGAGCAAAAATAGCCTGGCAAGAGCCGCTTTTGACGTGGAGTTTTGATTTTAATCGGAGTAGTCCAAGATAGGCAGCTTGAAGCACGATTACAAATTCCTCTTTGCCGCAAAACAAAAATTTTATGAGATTTGCGGCTAAATTTTACCCGAGCTTTGCCGCGAAATTTTAAAATTTTGACCGTAAAATTTTTACTCGCATAATTTCTACTTTGAAATTCCATGTAAGACCATTTTTGTGCCGTTATGGATGCGAAGCGACTAGATATAATCGCTGCCGCAGAATTTCGCGCGGACGCTTGAAGGTTTTTTAAAATTCTAAAATTTTGCCCGTTTAAAACTTTGCGGATCGCGTTTCATACGTAAGAGATTTTAAAATTCTATACTAGGTGCAACTACGAAATTTTTAAAAGCAGCGGAATTGTAAGAACTCCAAAAGGGCAGCATTCATAAATTCGAGGTAAAATTTAGATTGATTGAAAGCTGCCAAAATTGGGTGAAAGAAGCGAAATTTTGCGGATCGCTCCGCAAAATTTAAAAGAGATTATTTTAGCTTGTCTAGTTCGATGATGTAAGGCACCGAGTTTACCCCCGCACCGAAGTATTTGGTAGCTAGGGCTTTTGCAGCGTTTAGCTCGGCGGCGCTTGCGTCTTTGGCACCTGCTTTGTTATCTTCGGCGTAATATTTTCTAAAAACCGCTATCTTTTGCTCGTCGGTTTTAGCATTTTTGATCTCTTTGTAGATGAGCGCGGATTTTGCGTGGCCGTCATCGCCGTGAACGGAGGTCATGACGATATCAACATTGTTATTTTTTAGTGTTTCTTCGATCCTTGCCATCTCTTTGCGGCAGAATGGACACAAAGCGTCCGTCAGCATCAAAATCGTAGGCTTTTTAGGATCGTTTCCTAGCTTGATGATATTGTCTTTACTCTCTGCTTTGAAGACCTTACTTAGCTGTCCTGCAATGCGGTCTTGTTTGATCTGCTCCTTATAGACTACGCGTTTTTTAGGATCGATGATATCGGTAAAGATCAGATCGCCTTGAGTGAAAATGATCTCCTCTTGCGACATATTGCCTTGAGAGATTTTTAAAACGACCGCTTCAACGCCCTTTGGCTCGCTAAGTGGGATGCGCTCGGCGACCTTTATTTCGATGCCTTGTGGCGCGCCGCCGTAGATGGATAGAATTTCGCTGTCGCTTAAAGCCGCATTTAGGCTCGCTGCGAGCGCAACTGAAGTTAAAATAGCTTTTTTCATTTTTTTCCTTTGCAAAAAATTCCGCGCATTGTAGTGCAAAATTTTAAATTTTTACTTTTTCAAATAGCGTTTATTGTCGATCGTCACGATATTTCCCATTTTATCTAGGTACTCGAGGTAGCAGATTACGAATTTCCTGCTAAGCCCCAGCTCCTCTTTGG
>CAUVFI010000104.1:0-4066 GCA_963551055.1 uncultured Campylobacter sp.
AAGCTGATGGCAACGACGAGATAAACGTAGGTAAAACTGATGGCTCTTTAGTACCAGGCACTATCGAAGCTAAAAATATCGTAGGCGTTGGCAAGTTAAATTTCAATATGCCTAATAGTTACAACGGCGATCCGGCTCTTAAACTAACTGGCAATACCCCTACAAATCTAATCGGTACCGACGTTAAGATAAATAATGCTCAAAAAGATAAAGACTATACCCTAATTAAAGGCAATGCTGCTATAAATTTCCAAGATAAAACCACTCAAAAAGAGCAAGTCTATAACATTATAGACAACGCTCACTATCAATATGACGGCGAGACCTTTAGAAAGCAAAATAACAATAAAGAGCTTATCTATAGAGAAGGCACCATTACCGATGCTTGGAACGACAACGACTTTGATAGCAACGAGCTAACTAAGAATAAAGCAGATAATGCAGCTCAAGGCGGAACGCCTCTATTTGATAATAAAGGCAACACCGTAAATATCGTATCTACTGCAGGCGATCTAAGCACTAAATCCGTTTACGGCGGTGCGACACTAAGCGGTAGCACGGATGACGTATTTAACAATACCGTAAACATTAACGGTGCTGATACTAAAGAGATTTTCGCCGGTGCTTCTAAAGGTAGCGGTAGGGTTTACGACAACGTAGTAAATTTCAATGCAGGAAGCGTAGTAAATGCTATTAGCGGCTCGGACGATGCATCTAACGCAAGAGGCAATAATAGCGGCAACACCCTAAACGTAAATAACGCCTCTACTCAAAAAACCGCAGGCGATATTAAGAATTTCAACAATCTTAACTTTGATGGAATTTCGGATGCTAACGGCAATGCTGCAACCGCTGCTTTAAATTTAACTACTAATGCCAATACAGACATTAATAACGCTAAATTTAAACTAAACGACGAAGAGTATGACGTAAATAAAGATACCTATGGCTCACTTAATATCGAAGAGGGTAAAGAGTATCACCTTATCCGAAATGCTGGCAATACCTTTACAAGCTTTACCGAGAAGGCTAAGCAAACGACCAGTGAGTTTACGCTTAAAAACTCTACCACCTACGATATAATGCTAAAAGGCTTGATTAAGAGTAGCGACGATCAATCTATCTTAATTCAAGGAAGCAAGCTTACGTCTAGAAATATCACCGGCGGCGAGTTTGGAAACGATGAGATCAATAGATACAATCCGATCCCAAACCCTGTAATAAACGTAGTTAATGAAGATCCAAACAGTCCTACGAATTTCAACGGATTAAATATCAACGGCGGCAATGGCTCTACCGTAAATTTAACCGGCGGCAATAATATCGGAAATATCACCGGCGGAGCGGGAAGTACTCTAAACGTAGGTAAAAACCCTACCAATCCGGCAGCTCCTAACTCTATAACCGCCAAGAATATCGGAGGGTTTGACGATATCAATATCTTTATGCCTCCTACCATTAAAGATGGCGATTCTATGATTACGCTAACAGATCCTACGGCCAATACCGATCTAAGCAATATGAGAGGTAAGATCACCGCTTACATTAGCGGCAATACAGATGTAGGAGATACCAGCACTATCCACCTGATCGATAAGCAAGGAAGCGGACGATTACTACTTCCTGATCCTTCGCATCTACAAACAAGAGTTCAGCAAGGGGCTACCATAGAGTATGAGACCTACGGTATGGTAGATGCAAACGGAAGAGCGCTAGATCTTAGATTTAGCGGCAAAAGAAGGGTAAAAGACGATACCAAATCCTTCGCAGAAACCCGTGCCGCAAGCTTAGCTAGCTTAAAGAGCGGAAGCGAGTTAATTACCAACTACCTAGATAAGCTAATACCTGATGGGCATTTAGAGCTATTTCCTTTTGCTATAAGCGAAGCTTATGATCTAAGGTATGAGACGGGCTCGCACGTAAATTCCAAAGGCTATGGAGTAGCAGCAGGACTTGCCAGCTTAACTGAGAATTTCGCAGGAGATATCTTAAGCGGAGTATTCGTAGAATATGGAAGAGCAAACTATGATAGCTATTTAGATAGCGGTCTGCATGCAGACGGAGATAGCGAGTATATAGGCGGAGGCTTGATGCTAAAGCAAAACTTTACTAGTGGTACCTACCTGGATGCAAGCTTTCACGTAGGTAAGATAAGCAGCGACTACAATAGTAACGACTGGACCTATGCCATAGCTCCTGGAGTATTAGCTCATAATGAGAAGTTTGATATCAGCTCAACCTATATGGCTACTCATATAGGAATAGGTCAGATCTTTGATCTAAGCCAAAGTAACAAGCTAGACGTTTATACTAAATGGCTATATGCTTACACAGATGATGCAGATGCTACTATAAGCTCGGGCGAGAGATATCACTTTGATAGCGTTACATCTAATAGGCTAAGAGCTGGTCTTAGAGATACTATAAATCTAAAAGATGAGCATAACCTATATGTAGGAGGCGCATACGAGTATGAGTTTAGCGGAGATGCCAAAGCATCTACTATGGGACTTGACGCTCCTAAGCCTAGCCTAAAAGGCTCTACCGGAGTATTTGAAGCAGGCTATAAATACGATAGCAAAAACCTTATCCTTAGCCTAGGAGGCAAGGGCTACATAGGCAAAACAAGAGGTGGTGCTATCAATGCAGGGTTTGAGATTATGTTTTAAATTTAAGAGATGCGTAAGCTCTAGCTTGCACATCTATAAAATCAAATCCTATACTTAAAATTTCAGGGGCGATAGATTTCTCGCCCCTTTTTAAATTTAGATACTACGCACTAGATAAATTTCATAGCTTCGCTCTTATGCAGATAGTTATCTTAATTAAACGCGCCGTATCCGCCCGCGTAAAATTTTACCGCAAGCGGCGCAAGATAATTCATAAAATTCTATGCCGCTTTAAAATTCTGCGATACGAAAGAATTTAGGCTCAATTCGCAGGGGAATTTAATAGTCTGCCTTATTTTTAAAGAACTGGCGTAATCTTAGGTTCTTTTACCAAAGCCAAAAAAGCTTGTCAAAGCGGCAATACCATCATCTTTGGCTTTTATTGCTAAGGCCGGTGCCTTTTATTTATATCCTGCGCTTTATATTTTAAAAGTGAAGCTACGAAATTTCGAAGTAAAAGTAAAATTGTATAAGAAAGATCCCGCAAAACCTAAAATTATAAAATTTTAAAACTGCTTGTCATAGAATTTATAAGCAAAATTTCGCAAGGTCTAAAATTTTAAAATTCCGTGCTTTAGAATTTCAAATTTCAACACGCTTCTCATTAAGGTTTGGGCTAAATTTTAAATTTTAGGCAATTAAATTTTAAAATTCTGCGCCTAAATCTTGCCTGCGAATTTTAAAATTACCCAGCGCAGTTTCGATCGTTCGCTTCAAAGATGCGACCTGTTATAAAAATAAAAGCTTACTCTACACGAAGCAAGTCTTGGCACGAGCTTTGCTTTAGCTACACAAAGCCTTAAATTTAAACCTTGACGGTAGGTAAATCTAACTGCTTACGATATAGAATTTCAAGCGGTATTCATAGCGTTGTAAACCTATATTTTTTATAATTTTACAGTTTAGCAAAACAGGCTATGCAAATGAACGGTCTATAAGTTTAAGATCTACTTTTTTGCAATTTTATACTAATAGAAAATGTTTGATATCTCTTAAGCTATGGACTTGAGCCTACTTTTTCGTGATTTTATAGAGTAAATTTCCGATGCTTTGGATGATCTGCACGAGCACTATCAGGATCACGACGGTGTATGCCATTATATCGGGGCGGAAGCGCTGAAAGCCATAGCGGATCGCCACGTCGCCGAGCCCACCACCGCCGACAGTGCCAGCCATCGCCGTAAATCCGATGATGACGATGAGCGTTAGAGTAATCGCGCCGATGATGCTAGGCAGTGCTTCGACGAACATCACGCGAAAGATAATCTGCGTCTTGCTCGCTCCAAAGCTCTTCGCCGCCTCGATCACGCCGCTATCAACCTCCAGTAGAGCGCTTTCGATAAGCCGCGCGATAAAGGGCGCCGAGCCGATAGTAAGCGGCACGATCGCCGCGGTGG
>CAUVFI010000105.1:0-4063 GCA_963551055.1 uncultured Campylobacter sp.
TTAAAAGGATTAAATGATGAAAAAGTTTTTGCTTCTAGCATCTGTTGCACTTTGCGGTCTTTTGCACGCGGACGTCGTGGCAAATCAAGAGGTTATAGCGGCGACTAACGTCGTTAGATCTTTCGTAGCGGCTAATAACTTCGGCACCGATGAGCGCTATCTAACCAGCGCCAAAGCCGTCGCAATCCTAACCGACGTAAAACGTTTAGCTGCGGGCGCATCGCTGCAGTATGGCGATGGAATTTTTAGCGTCAAAGGCGAGAACGGCGAGTGGAGTTCACCGATTTTTATCAAATATAAAGGCTACGGCGTGGGCTTACAAGCAGGCTACGAGACGAGCGACATCGTGATGATCTTTCATACTACGAAGTCATATCAAGACATTTTTACCGGCACAGACACCCTTGAGATCAATGTAGGTGCTGCAGCAGGCGGCGTAGGTAGAAGAACAGGTCGCGCAACCGATCTACCTGATATTTCTGCATGGATGGTAAGCCCGGGCGAGCAAACAGGCATCTACCTAGGCGTATCGATCGACAACGGCAGAATCACTATCGACGATCAACTAACTAACGACTTCTATGAGAGAATTTACGACTACGAGGATATCTTAAATGACTCTCCACGCGCGAATAAATACGCAAAAAGATGGAAAGAAGTGATGAGGAGGTATTTTACAAACGGCGAGAAATACGGCGCTAGCAGCAGTGCGGCGATACCTGTAAATCACGTGCAGAAAAAATACCCTGATGGTAAGCCAATCATCTCAAACCGCTCTCCTAGAACTCATGCTAAGGCTACGCGAAGCAAAAAGGCTAAAAAAGCAAAATAAATTATCGAGCCAAGCCCCGCTTATGGGGCTTCTTGTTTTGGACTTTGCGTTGAGTTTGCGCAAGAGCGCGCAAGCGTAAAATTAAAGCACATAGTTGTTTTTTTAGAAAATTATTGATTCTTGACTAAAGTATTTTATTTAATTTTTATGAGCCATTTAGATATTATAAAAACCGATAGAATTTTATGAAATTTAACGAAATTTTTATAAAATTTAATCAGTTTTTTATATTTTTATCACTACAATTACAGCTCTTGTCTCGTTAGCTCAGTTGGTAGAGCATCTGACTCTTAATCAGGCGGCCGTAGGTTCGAATCCTACACGGGACACCAATACTTTTTTACATACAATTATAGAATTTTAATCGGCGATTTTTAATTAATACACCCAAATTTATAATCACGATGCTTTTGTAAATGCAAATTGGGGCTACTCGATAGTAATAAATGGCTTTTTCGATAATGTATCCAAGCGATAGAATTCGATGCATAGATGAAATTTAATAGTCATAGTCAAAAAGCAAAAAACAATTCTAGCTTTGATACCGCAATAGCTAAATGTCATCCTTACTCTTTAGTAAAATAGCATTTGCTGATTTAGCGCTAATATATAATTTTGCTAAGGTTCGTGCAACATAATATTCCATATAAAGCGCTGCAGTAGGGAGTTTTATCAAAGCAGCCTTTACATTCAACCGTAACACCCCAATATAGAAATAAATTATTTAAAATTTATCTATTTTCGGAATTGCAGGTTTTAAATTTATCATAAACCAATACTACAAAGGTAGAAAGCATAAGTCCTATTATTGCAGATATTGCTAAAATGATTAGTTTTTTAGGCTTTGCTGGGCGATCAGATAAAACTATATTAGAAATTATATGAGAAGTTTTAAAATTAAAATCAGAAAGCCTATTTTCTATAATGCTCTTTTTCTTCATTAAATCAGGAATTTGTACTAGAGTTATAGCACTAATTTCGTCACTTATTTTAGGTATATTGTCGTTTAAAATTTTGTCTTTTATATTCATTAACTCCATCAGTTTTAATTCGCCAGCATCGCTAAGCTTTTCTTTCTTGTTCAACATGTCTATTTGATCATCTATTTTGGCTATCTGAACGCCTTTTAAATATTCTATGCGTTCTTTTAAATTACGAATTTTATTATTTTTTAAATAACTTATCTGTGAATCAATGCTTACCAATTGTTCGCGTATAGCCTTTTTATATTCATCTAAAACTATAGCATCTTCTTTGCTCAAATCTGCCACCATCTCATCTATATGTTTTTTTAGTAATTCGTTTGATTTGGCAAACGCCGTTATAATAAATATATTGGCGCTATCTTTATCGGCGACGATACTATCAACCGTTACGTTCTTATCCTTAATGTCCTTTAGTCCATCAATATATTTTACTCTAAGCTCATGCATCCGAACGGATCTTTCGGTTATATACTGTGGCATACCAGTTTCATTATTATAATAGGCGGTTTCTACCGACGCCGTTGCTTTATACCACGGAGTAGCAAATAGAATGTACAAAAGCCCAACCGCAATAAATCCGCAAGTTACTATACAAATTTGCTTTTTATATTTCCATATCTTTTTTGCCAAATCTAGCAAATCAATCTCATCATCTTCACAATAATTCTGTTGCATATTTCTTCTCCAAATTAAAATTTAAATTGCACCCTCGCGAACAAGGACCACCTTAAAGGTTTTTATGATTATCACGATATCGTTCCATATCGACCAGTTTTTCATATACCACGCATCCATGCCCGCCCTGGTCGCAAAATCCACATCGCTGCGCCCGCTCACCTGCCAAAGCCCCGTAATGCCCGGCTTGACGGCCAGGATTAGATCTGCGTATTCGCCCATATCCTTGCGCTCGTATTGCGCGCACGGGCGAGGACCTACGATGCTCATTTCGCCCTTTAGGACATTGATCAGCTGAGGGAGCTCATCTAGCGAGCTTTTGCGCAAAAAATCGCCCAGCTTCGTGATGCGCGGATCGTGCTCGTATTTATGATATTTTTCAAAATACTCCACCTCTTGCGGATTTTGCTTTAGATACTGCGCTAAAATTTCATCGCCGTTTTCTCTCATCGAGCGGAATTTCAGACACCCAAACGGCTTGCCGCCAAATCCCATCCTTTGATGCGAAAAAAATATGCGCCCTGCGGGCTCTTTTAGCTTCATCATCAGCGCAATTACGCCGAAAATCGGCACAAGCAAGGGAAGCGCTAAGAAAATTAGCGCCAAATCAAGCCCGCGTTTAAGAGCTAAATTTAAAGGACTTTTCAGAGAATTTCGTATCGCAAAGAGGCTGGTACGCGAAGCAAAAACGCTGTAAATATCCGTCTGCGTAAAGTCGTATGAGCGCAGCACCGGGGTAAATAAAATTTCTTTATTTTCCCTGATGTTGCTCTCGATGAGCTCGTTTAAAGCGCTCGCTTCGAGCCTGCTTCCTCCGATAAACAGCACATCGTAATCCCTGCCCAGCGCCCTTACATACCCCAGATACGCGCTTTCTAAGACGGCGCTTTCAAACTCCTCGCCCTCGCCTAAAATTTTCGCCCTCTTCTGCCATAATCCAAATTTAAAAAGCTTCCTTTTCGTTATGAGCTTACAAAGGGGCAAAACCACCGCCATAAAGGCAAAACTCAAAATAAAACTGGCGCGCGAAAATTCGTAATTGACTTTGATTAAAGCAAGTAGCGCTAGGCTTAGCAAAAGCCCCAAAAAACAGCTTTTTACTAAAATTCTACTCTCGTGCCAAAAATCATATCGCCTCGAATAGATCCCCTGATAGAAAAATAGAAATATCATTATGACGTAGGACGGCGCAAAGCCTTGATACCTGCCGATGTCCAGCAGCACGTTATCGCCGTAAAGCAGATTTTTAAGCACCACGGCAAGCCCGAAGCAAAGCCAGATGCCGAAAATATCAACCGCCAAGATTATCAAAACGCAGAGTTGCTTTTTCATCCTAGCTCCTATTAAAATCATCTTGCAGGCGCACGATATCGTCCTCGCCGGTGTAGCTGCCGACTTGAGCTTCGATTAGCACGACGGGGATTTTGCCCTCGTTTGCGAGGCGGTGGATCTCGCCCATCCTAATGAACGTCGATTCGTTCTCGCGCAGCAAGAAATTTCGCTCGCCCACGGTCACAGTCGCAGTGCCGCTAACGACGATCCAGTGCTCGTTGCGATGGTAGTGCTTCTG
>CAUVFI010000106.1:0-4053 GCA_963551055.1 uncultured Campylobacter sp.
TATTATAAAATTCCAAAATTATCATTGTCATTTAAAATTAGCTACTAAAAATATCCAGTAAAATTCCAAGCTCAAAGACGAAATATAAATGCAATTTCGGCTAAACTAAATTTTATATGCTATGAGTACATCAATCGTATTGTGGCGTGTGTAAGGCGCGCCAAATTTAGGTAGTGCAGAAAAACACCGCTTTTTATGCTAAAATAACTGCGCTATATCGGTAAAAATGTCCAGCCATAAATTTTTGCTGGCATTGCAAAAAAACTATACTTTAGGAGTTAAAGTTGAGCAAATATATTTTACACCGCATTTGCGCGGGTTGTGGTGCGACAACGGAGTTTGAGATTGCCGCTCGCGATATGGCGTTTGGTCAATTTGATGAAGCGGTTGTTAGAGCTAAGTGCGAGAAATGTGGCAGTTGCGAGTGCAAGAAAGTATGGGGTAGTAATATAGCCATTGACTCGGAGGTATTAAACGAGTGGGGACAAAATGCGGAGTTGAAATTTTGCTATAGTCAGGAGAGTGTAATTGTAAGCGATGGTAAGGAGCAATTAATGCAGTATGAAAATGATGAGGACGTAAATTTATGCGATTTCTGCGATTTTGAGCTGCTTTTGGCAAATTTAGAAAATGAAAATTTTTTACCGCAAAAGCGCGGCACCATCGCGTCTGCCCTTTGTACGGCGGCGTATGATGAGAAAGATGACGCACGGCTAGAAAAGATGTATGAGCTTTTAACGGAGAACCGAGAAGCTATTGCGCGTTATAAGGAGTATATGTGGGACTTCATCATAGAGTACATTTTTCCTAAAATCGGGCTTGAAGCAGAATAGAATTTCGCAGTTTTTCTAGTGTTGGCAAAAAAATCTGCGTGCTATAAAATTTTGATGGATTAAATTTACTGGGTAAAATTTTAATATGTTCTAAAATTCTGCCCAGTAAGTCCTTGTGCTTGTAATTTTACGCAAGCAAAATTTTGTAATTTACGAACTAAAATCTATACTATCAAAATCCGCATAAAACCTTGCCTAATAATAATTTTGCATCAAACCTTAACTTTTGCAGATTACATACTTCTCCGGCTAATTTTACAAGCTAAAAATTCTTGGGCGGTTAAAAATTATCCTTCGTATTTCGGTCGCTTACGCGGTCCCACGGTAGCTTCATTCCGCCGAGGATATGGAAGTGCAGATGCATCACCTCCTGTCCGCCGTTTTCGCCGCAGTTGCAAACGAGACGGTATCCGCTCTTATCGAGTCCCATCGCCGCGGCTACCTCTTGGATAAAGGCGCTCATCTTCGCCATCACTTCAGGAGGCGTTACTTGGAAGTTTTCGTAGCATTTTTTAGGGATCGCCAGAATATGGATCGGTGCTTTTGGGTTGATGTCGTGGAAGGCTAAAAATTCGTCGTTTTCGAGCACTTTGTTGCACGGGATTTCGCCGTTTACGATCTTTTCGAAGATGTTCATTTTAGATCCTTTTATGAGGTTGAAATTTAGCCGCGATTATAGCCAAAAAATCCAAACACGCAAATTTACCTAGCTTTTATCAAATTTTAACTACAATCGTGCCATTAATTTAACCACAAGGATAGAATTTGCAAGAGATTAAAGCAAAAATCGACGCCGCATCGAGCCTAAGCGAGCTGGAAGCCGTGCGCTTGGAGCTTTTCGGCAAAAAAGGCATCATAACGGCGCTTTTTTCCGAGCTCAAATCCGCAGCGCCCGAGCAGAAAAAAGAGCTTGCCGTAAGCGCGAATGAAAAGCGTGATTATTTCAGCGAGCTCATCGCTGCAAAAAGGGCGAGCTTGGAAGCGGCGGAGCAAAAAGAGGCGATGAAAAATGAAGCAATCGACGTCACGCTTTTTAACGAAAACGTAAACTGCGGCGCGTTGCATCCGGTGATGGAGACGATGGATAAGATCATAGACTACTTCATCGCGCAAAATTTTAGCGTCGAAAGCGGCCCGCTCATCGAGGACGACTTCCATAATTTCGAAGCGCTAAATTTACCCAAATACCACCCTGCGCGCGATATGCAAGATACGTTTTATCTGAACGACGGGCGGCTATTGCGCACGCACACCAGCGGCGTTCAGATCCGCACGATGGAGAAATTTAAAGCTCCGCCGGTGCGTATGATCGCCCCGGGCGCGGTCTTTCGCCGCGATATGGATCTAACCCACACGCCGATGTTTCATCAAGTGGAGGGTCTCGTGGTCGAGCAGGGAGACCGCGTGAGTTTTGCAAATTTAAAATACGTTTTAGAGGAATTTTTGCGCTATATGTTTGGAGACGTAAAGGTGCGCTTCCGCCCGAGCTTCTTTCCGTTTACGGAGCCTAGCACTGAGGTCGATATCAGCTGTATTTTCTGCCACGGCGAGGGATGCCGCGTCTGTAAGCAGACGGGCTGGCTCGAGGTGTTAGGCAGCGGCGTGGTCGATCCTAATGTCTTTAAAGCGGTAGGCTGGAAAAACGTCAGCGGATACGCATTTGGGCTCGGCGTGGAGCGCTTTGCGATGCTGCTGCACGGTATCCCCGATCTGCGCTCGCTATTTGAAGGCGATATTAGATTATTGGAGCAGTTTAAATGATAATAACGAGAAATTGGTTGCAGGAGTGGATCGATATAAGCGAAATTTCAAGCGAAAGGCTGCTTTCTACGCTAAATTCCATCGGTCTTGAGGTTGACGCTCACGATAAAATTTCACTTCCCAAAGGCATCGTAGTAGGACTCGTAAAAAGCAAGCGTCGTCACGAAAATTCCGATCATCTAAACGTTTGCGAGGTGGATGTCGGTAAGCAGAGCTTGCAGATCGTCTGCGGCGCGAAAAATGTTGAGGCAGGGCAATATGTCGCGGTTAGCCTCATCGGCGCCGTGCTGCCTAGCGGTCTTGAGATAAAGCCTGCCAAACTTCGCGGCGTGGAGAGCTTTGGCATGATCTGTTCGGCAACCGAGCTTGGGCTTGCCAAGACGAATGACGGCATTATGGTGCTTGATAGCAGTATCGGCGAGCTCGTGCTGGGCAAGGAGCTGCGCGAGTATGAAATTTTTAACGACGATCTTATCGAGATCGAGCTTACCGCCAATCGCGGCGACTGCCTTAGCATCTTAGGCATAGCGCGCGATCTAAGCGCAGCGCTTGATCTGCCGCTAAAGGAAAAGCACGAGTTTGAAGATGCCGACGGAGCGCCTGGTATCGGTAGAATTTTAAGCGTACGTGCAAGCGATGAGGTAAGCGCTAAATTTGCTTTTCGAGCTTATGAGATCAAAGGCGAGCTGAAGTTAAATTTAAAGCAGACCTTGCGCCTTGCAAACGTTGGTATTTTGCAAAGCTGCGCGGTGCAAAATTTCATCAACTACGCTACTCACTCTACCGGAGTATTGCTGCGCGCTTATGATTTTGAAAAGATCGCTTCCGCAGATGGCAAGGTAGCGCTTGACATAAAGCCTATGCCAAACGGCGAGTTCGGCGTTTATGCGGGCAAGAGACTGCTTAGCGTAGCAGGGATTTGCCAAGACGCGGAGCTAAAGGCGTGTTGCAGTAGCAAAGTGGTGCTATTAGAGGCAAACTACACCGCGCCACTGATCATCGCCAGAGCAGTAAACGAAAATAAAAGCCTAAAGGGCGACGAGCACGTGTATCGCTCAAGCAGAGGCAGCGAGCCGAAGCTAAGAGCCGGGCTTGATCTGCTATTTAGATTGCTCGTAAAAAACAGCGCTGTAAGCCTATATGCGGGCACGCAAAGGGTCTCAAAGGCTTTGGAGCCGCTTATCGTGGGCTTTAGCGAAAAGGAGATAAACTCCATGATCGGCGCGCAGATTCCGCGCGATAAGATTGTAAAAATTTTAAAAAGGCTGGGCTTTGATGTGGGCGTCGAAGCCGATCTTATAACTGCAAAAGTGCCGCCTTTCCGCCACGATATCGTAAATTCTCACGACGTGTGCGAGGAGATCGTGCGTATCGTGGGCATCGACAATATCGCCGCCGCGCCTCTAAGCTTCTACGAGAAAAACCGCCTAAACGATACCTACGTAAATTTACAAAACGG
>CAUVFI010000107.1:0-4028 GCA_963551055.1 uncultured Campylobacter sp.
AAGGTCGCAAGGTCGCGCGCAAAACCCGCCTCATCATCACGCCTGCGACGCAAAAGATCGCTCTGGCCGCGCAAAAAGAGGGGCTGTGGGATATTTTCGTAGAAGCGGGCGCGGTCGTGAGCAACCCGACCTGCGGCGCGTGCTTGGGCGGATATATGGGGATTTTAGGCGTGGGCGAGCGCTGCGTAAGCACGACTAATCGAAATTTCGTCGGCCGCATGGGCGATCGCAGCAGCGAAGTGTATCTGGCAAACTCTGCCGTCGCCGCAGCCAGCGCCGTCGCAGGCAAGATCGCCGATCCGAGGGATTTGTAGATTTAATATAATTAATAAACTTTATTACGAGCTTTGTTGTGGATATATTTAAAATCGTTCTTGGGGCTTTGTTGTCTATTATAACTCAAGTTGTATATAGCTGGATTATTAATAAACGGGAAGATAAAAAAATAAGGCTGCAAAAATTAGAAGAGACTTTTTTGATAGTTAGTGAAATAATAGGTCAAACATTGGACAAGGCAATCCAGTTTAAAAATATAACTCCAAATCTTAAAAATAAGAAAATGGAAATTAGTAGATTACAACTTTTAATAAATATATATGTTCCCGAACTCGAAAAAGATTATAAAGAATTTATTGAGCTATCCCAAGAGCTAGTTCTTTGTCGTTTTAATAAAAAATCTTTTAAAGAATTCGAAAAAATTCAAAACACCTTTCTTGAAAAAGGAAACGGGATAAAAGAAAAAATCGCAAATATGGTGAGGAAAGAAATTTGAATTTATACAAGTTCTAAAAATTTAGCTGCCGATAGCAGCTAAATTTATTAAAATTAGAACTAAATAATTTAAATTATCTCTTAAAGATGGAGGCGTAAATTTACGCCTCCAAAATCGCTCCGTTGCTAGCGTTTGTTACAAGCTTGCGGTACATTCGTAGCCAGCGAAACGGCAGCGATTTTTCAACCGGCTTAAATTTAGCCCTGCGCTCTGCGATCTCGGCTTCGCTTAGACGCACGTTGATCGCGTACGTATCCACGTCGATATCGATGACGTCGCCGTCCTCTAGCAGTCCGATCATGCCGCCCTCGGCAGCCTCGGGGCTCACGTGCCCGACGCTTAGTCCCCTCGTCGCGCCGCTAAATCTGCCGTCCGTGATCAGCGCCACGTCTGCGCCCAGCCCTCGCCCCATGATTAGGCTCGTAGGGCTTAGCATCTCCTGCATGCCTGGGCCTCCGCGCGGCCCTTCGTAGCGGATGACGACCACGTCGCCTTTGTTTACCTTGCCGCTTGAGATCCCCTCTATCGCCTCGTCTTGGCTGTTAAAGCAGACCGCCTTGCCGCTAAATTTGCGCTCGCCGATAATGCCCGCGGTCTTGATGACGCAGCCCTGCTCGGCTAAATTTCCAAACAAAACCGCCAGCCCGCCGACCTGCGAGTAGGCGTTTTCGACCTTGCGGATGACCGATTCGTCTTTTATGGCGCTAGCTCCGACGCGCTCGCCCAGGCTTTCGCCGCTTACCGTTAGTGCGTCTAAGCCCAGCAACCCGCTATCGCGGCGCGAAATTTCATTTATCACGGCGCTTAGGCCGCCCGCGCGGTCTATATCCTCCATATGCACGTTTGGCAGGCTCGGGCTGATTTTCGCGATGTGAGCGATCTTGCGGCTGATCTCATTGAGCCCTGCGATCTGTAAATTTACCCCCGCTTCGCGTGCGATAGCTAGGATATGCAGCACGGTGTTGCTGCTGCCGCCCATAGCCATATCGACTACCAGGGCGTTTTGGATCGATTTTTCGTTCACGATATTTCGGATTTTGTATTTTTCATCCAGCGCGATTTGGCAAATTCGTCGTCCCGCCTGCCTGATAAGATCCTCGCGCTCAGGTGTAAGCGCAGGCACCGTGCCGTTGCCTTTTAGCGCGATACCCATCGCTTCGCACAGCGTATTCATCGAGTTTGCCGTAAACATCCCCGAGCAGCTGCCCCCGCTCGGACAGGCGGCGCACTCGATCTCTTTTAGCTCCTCGGCGCTGATCTCTTTGGTTTCAAATTTACCCACCGCCTCAAACGCCGTAGATAGGTCGATCGGCTCGCCTTTTTTAGTGTAGCCCTTTTTCATCGGGCCGCCGCTAACAAAAACCGTCGGTACGTTCACGCGAAGCGCGCCCATCACCATGCCGGGCACGATTTTATCGCAGTTTGGCATGCACACAAGAGCGTCCAGAGCGTGCGCATTCATAACCGTTTCGATCGAGTTTGCGATGAGCTCGCGGCTAGGCAGGCTATAGAGCATCCCGCTGTGCCCCATTGCGATGCCGTCGTCCACGCCGATGCAGTTAAACTCAAACGGCACGCAGCCGTTTTTGCGGATCTCGTCTTTTAAAATTTCGGAGTATTTGTTGAGGAAAAAGTGTCCCGGGATGATCTCGATGAAGCTGTTTGCTACGCCGATGAAGGGCTTTTCAAAGTCCTCGTCCTTTAGTCCGGTCGCTCTTAGCAAGCTTCTGTGCGGCGCGCGCGTATAGCCTTTTTTGATGATGTCGCTTCTCATTTTTTGTCCTTGAATTGAAATTTTCTCCATTTTAGCATAAAATTTTACCGCTGCGGGACGTTTTGAATTTTGCGCATTAAAATTTAAAGAGGGACTATTGAGCTTAATCAAACCGAATCACTCCTGTTTTTGATATAATTGCACATCGATTATCAAAATCTTGCCGTTTGGCAGGAATGAAAAGAGGAGAAGATGCAAAGAAGAAATTTCTTAAAACTAACGTCTGCGTTGGCGGCTAGCGGCCTTGCTAGCCCTCTTTTTGCAAAGGAGGCCTTCACTATCTACGGCGCGCCCGCGATGCCTAGCCTCATCATCGGCGTTGCGTGCATGCAGGGGCAGATCGGCAAAAAATACGACGCGAAGCTTGAGCTTTGGCGCGATCCCGATCAGCTGCGCGCAGGCGTGGCAAACGGCGAGTACAAGGTCATGATGAGCCCTAGCAACGTGGGGGTGAACCTCGCAAATCAGGGGCGCAAGATCGGTATGGTAAATATCCTCACCGAGGGGCTAAATTTCGTGATGAGCAAGGGCGAGAAGATAACGGAATTTGCGCAGTTGAAGGGCAAAAAGATCGTCATGCCTTTTAAAAACGATATGCTAGACATCATCGTGCGAGCCATAGCGAAAAAGCAGGGCATTAGCGGGCTGAATATCGACTACACCGCCAGCCCCGCAGAGAGCGCGCAGCTGTTTTTGGCTAAGGACTACGACGTCGCGATCACGGTCGAGCCGCTAGCAAGCGCCATGATCTTAAAGGGCAAAGTATCGGGCATCGCCGTGCAGCGAGGGGCAAATTTAAGCGATATGTGGGCGCAGGCGTTTTCGGTAAAGCCCATCATCCCGCAAGCAGGCATCATCGCAGATACCGATTTTTACGCCGCGAAAAAGGCGGATTTTGAAATTTTAAACGCCGATTTAGCAGACGCGCTTGTGTGGATCAAAGCGAACAAACAAAGCGCCGCGGCGATCGGGACGAATTTCTTTCCCGCGCCGCCGCCTGCGATATTTATGAGCATCGATACGTCGAATTTGTGCGTCAAAAAGCCTAGCGAGATCAAGGACGAGCTTTTGAAATTTTATGAAATTCTGATGGAATTTAACCCTAAGCTCCTCGGCGGTGCGATGCCTAAGGACGAGTTTTTCCTATGCTAAAAATCGATAAAATTCGCAAAGCTCAAAACCCCGTATTTTACGTCATAGACTATCTGTGGGGCGGCTTTGCGAGCCTAGGGGCGGTATGCTTTTTCATAGCCCTTTGGCAGGTAGCGAGCGAGGCTTACGGGCCGCTCATCCTTCCGGAACCCGCGGCTGTTTTTTCTAAGGCGTGCGAAATTTTAAAAAATTTCGCCGCAAACGATCTAGCTCTGTCGCTTAAACGTGCGCTTGCAGGCACCTTTCTCGCGCTTTTTGCGGGGATTTGCAGCGGACTTGCGGCGGGGTATTTCAAAAGCCTGCGAGCCTTTTTAAACCCGCTAATTACCG
>CAUVFI010000108.1:0-4022 GCA_963551055.1 uncultured Campylobacter sp.
CGGCGAGCTCCTGAAGCGAGAGATTGTTGATCGGCGGCGCGTTTAGGGCGCGCTCATAGTAGGCGCCTGCGGTGCGGTTAAATTCTTTATACTTTACGATCAGCGAGCCCTCGCCCTTTTCGCCGTGGCACTTGTCGCAGCCCACGCCGCGGGGGTTTTTATACAGCATCGCGCCGTATTCCTCGTCGGTGATAAAGCTCTCGGCTTGTGCGCCGCGAGGTAGAAAAAATATGATCGCGGTTAAAAACAGCGCTAAAAATATGAAATTTCGCATCTTCTCATTTCGAATTTTTGGCGCAATAATATAAAAAATGTGCTTAAATTTCATAACGCAGCTATCTTTTCGATCCCCTCGAAATAAAAGACGTTTAGCTCGTCTTGCCTGCGGTAGAGGAATTTTAGCCCGTGTGCTTTGGCGATGTTATCGACGATGTAGAGCCCCAAGCCGAAGCTTTGCTTGGCGTTCGTGCCCTTAACGAAGGCCTCTTTGTAGTAGCTAAAGTCCTTCTGTAGCGGCTCGCCGAGCGTTATGAAGTCCATCGTTTCGGCGTTTAGGCGGATTAAAATTTTACCGTCTGAGGCGTATTTGACGGCGTTGTCGATTAAATTTTTTACCGCGACGCCAAATAGTTTCAGATCCACGTTTAAGCTTAGGCCTAGCGGATTTTGCAGCGTGACGTAGCCGGGCTCGATCATCGCGATGCCGAGCGCTTCTTTTAAAATTTCATCCATGGGAAAAATTCCTCGTTCGACTAGCGCCGTGCCCGCAGTCGCGCGCTCGACTGCCGCAAATTCGTTGATTAGGCTCTCCAGCCGCTCAAAGACCGAGATGAGACGCTCCTGATTTTTACCGTGCTCGATCATCTCGACGGCGATGCGACCCTTTGTGATGGGAGTTTTGAGCTCGTGCATTATGTTTCGCAAAAACAGATGGCGCGATTCGTTAAGCTTGTTTATCTGCGTGACCGCCTCGTAAAATGCGTGCGAAACCTCGGAAATTTCGTCGTTTCCTACGCTTACGTCCTTGATCTGAAGATCGCCTTTAGCAAATTTATCGATCTGGCGTTTGAGCTTGCGAAGGGGGCGAATTTTGCGGATGATAAAGATATACGCAAGCAGGATGATTGCCAAAATGACACCGTAGATCGCTTTGAAAATATCGTAGCGGTAGGGCTGATAATCCTTGTCGTTTAAAAGCCGCGTCTCTCCAGCGTGAGTGATTTTTAAGTAGTGTTTGCGTTTAAAAAGCAAGATGTCCGCAGAGCCGATGTCTGCGGAGATGCTATCTAAAATTTCGGCGCCTTTAATGATCTCATCGCGCTTGGCTTCATCGCGGATGGTCGAAAACTCGAAATTTGCGACCTGGCGTTCGTATTCGACATCGCTGATGAGTTTGCTCATCTGATATAGGTTCGCGCGCGCGACGATGGAGTATTTGGAGTTTAGCTCGCGAGTGTAGTTTTGCTGATCGTAGCCGATGAGCCAGAGTAGCGCGAGCGAAACGCCCACGGCGGCGAGCGCGAAGATGAACGTGATGGTGTAAAAAATCGACGATCTTACTTTCATTAAATTTATATGATCCTTAAATTTTTAAAATTTCAAAGCTTTAAAGCCGCGGGATTGCTTTTGGCGTGCGGAGCGGCTTGCAGCTTGCCCAGCTTTGGATTTACGGCGCGTCTTAAAGGCGCGGCATGTAAATTTCAAAATTTCATCGCAAAGCAGGGCACTTTCAATTTAATAGCCCACCGCTTTAAAATTTTAAAATTGCCCTTTCGCCGCTCTCGGCTCTGCTTTTTTACGGCTCGTCATTGCCCGCGGCGCTGAATTTTGCCGAAATTTACAATGATAAAATTCCGTGCGCAGGCGCATTTAAAATTGCACGGCAAAATTTATAACTATAAAATTTTATCGTAAAATTTTAACGCTTCAGTTGCGGCGTCTTAAATTCAAAGGGCAAAATCGCGCGAGCCGGCTTGCGATTTCAGTTTCGCCGCGCGAGTGCCTATTAAATTTAGAGCCGCGAGCGGCTAAATTCTATCGCGCCGCCCGTCCGGCGCAAGCTCGCTCATTGTATCAGCTTATAGCCTACGCCGCGGATGGCGTGGATGTAGCTTGGCGCCTTGGATGTTTCGCCAAGCTTTAGGCGGATGCGGCCGATTATGACGTCGATGCTTTTGCTCGAGGATTCCTCGCTTATGGAGCTGCAGTTGTAGATGAGCTCCTCGCGGGTGATCGCGCCGCCTTCCTTTTTGATGAGATACGAAAGCACGTCGTATTCGGCGATGGTGAGCGACAGGGGCTGTCCTTTGAAGCTGATGACGTGGCGGAAATCATCCACTTCGAGGTCTTTTTTGGGCTTGGTGGCGCGCTGAAGCGAGTTTATGTCGTAGCGCTCGATGTGGCGTTTGATGCGCGCTAAAAGCTCTTGCGGATTATAAGGCTTTGGCAGATAATCGTCCGCGCCGAAGTCAAAAGCGTTGATCTTATCGGTCAGATCGTGGCGGGCGCTTGAGATTATGATCGGTATATCGGTGTTTTTGCGGATCTCTTTGCAGACCTCAAGCCCGTCCATCCCAGGAAGCGTGAGGTCTAAAATCACGAGGTTGAAATTTTCTAAATTTAGCTTGGAAAGCCCCAAAAACGGATCATCTGCGACGGTGACGTCAATATCGTATTGTTGCAGATATTCGCTTAAAATTTCGGCGAGTTCTAAATCGTCCTCTATCATTAAAATTTTAGTCATAAAAAACCTTTGAAATTTTGCACGGATTATAACAAAATATAGCTTATATATTTTAAAGCGGCAAATTTGGGCGAAATTTTATAAAAATGAAGCGGGAAGGGGTAAAATTTTGAAATTTTTCGAAATCGGACAAAATTTATAAAATCAGCTCTAAAAATATGGTGAAATTTTGAAATTTAAAGAAGCAAAATCTGAAAAATTGACGAATTCGGGCTAAAATCGGCTAAATTTTACCGATTTTTGCGTTTTTTTCTTAAAAAACTATTGTATTTTTTGCGAAACTATTGTAGAATACCGCCCAAACCACTTTATTTTAAAGGATTAGCATGAAAAAAGCTGATTTTATCCAAGTAGTTGCCGATAAGGCAGGTCTTTCTAAAAAAGATACTGTTAAGGTAGTTGATTCTGCACTTGAGGCTATCAAAGAGCTTTTAGTAAAAGGTGATGATATAAGCTTCATCGGCTTCGGATCTTTCGGTATTGCAGAGCGCGCAGCTCGCGAGGGTAAAGTTCCTGGCACAAACAGAACTTACAAATCTCCTGCTACTAAAGTAGTAAAATTTAAAGTCGGCAAACAGCTAAAAGAGGCTGTTGCGGCTGCAAAAGGCAAGAAGAAAAAATAATTTTCTTGCTCCAAGCCCCGTCTTCGGGGCTTTTCTCTTTTAAATTTATACAATCATAACTTTTTAAATGCCCGAGTGGTGAAATTGGTAGACGCACCAGACTCAAAATCTGGCGAGGGCGACCTCGTGTCGGTTCGATTCCGACCTCGGGCACCATAAAGCTTCTTTAAATTTTATTCGGAATTTCAACCGCCTTTCATGAATTTCAACTTGCTATAAAATTTTTTATACTATTATTACCGCGGTATTTCTTTAAAAGAGGCAATTATTTATGATACGTAAAATTCTTATCGCCAATCGCGGCGAGATCGCGGTTAGGATCATTAGAGCCTGCAGAGATCTGCATATCGGAAGCGTCGCGATCTACACCAAACCCGACGTCGATTGCTTGCACGTAAAAATCGCCGATGAGGCCTACGAGGTCAGTACCGATGCGCTAAAAGGCTATCTGGACGCTAAAAAGATCGTCGAAGTCGCCAAAGAGTGCGGCGCCGATGCGATACATCCTGGTTACGGCTTTTTGAGCGAGAATTACGACTTTGCAAGAGAGGTCGAAGACGCGGGCATTGTTTTCATCGGTCCGAAACCCGACGTTATCCGAAAAATGGGCAACAAAAACATCGCTCGCTATTTGATGCGCAAAAACGGCATTCCGA